>PHDE01000243.1 GCA_002842505.1 Bacteroidetes bacterium HGW-Bacteroidetes-3
TGATTCCAGCCGCGTCCTTCAATAAAATCGTGTTGTTTTTCTTTTTGAAAAGCTACGATACGAGAAACGACCTCATCAAAACTTTCAGCACCCACAAGGTCTATGACATTTTGATTTAAGCCTAATCCATAAAAATGGGCGTGCGCATCAATAAAACCGGGAACAATCGTTTTCCCGCTAAAGTCATAGTTTTTAGTTGCTTTATATTTTTTTTGAATAGCTTCTGTTGTTCCCACTTCAACAATTTTACCGTTAGTTATTGCAAAAGATTCTGCTACTTCAAACTGATTATTAACGGTATAGATATTTGCATTTATCACTAAAATATCTACTTGTTGTTTATTATCACAAGAAAAAAAAATAAAAGTAAATGCGAAAAGAAGTGTAACTTTATTCATAGTATAAATATTTAATAGCCCGCAAAAATAGAGTTTTTTAGAGTTAAAATATACTATTATAAAAATTAACAACAAGTATTGTGGTTATAGTATATGATTTCACTACATAGAAGAAACCATCAGAATAGTATGTCGAGCATAAGCAATATTAACTACTTGTTTGATATATACAAGTTACCTTGCATATGGAAACGAAATTTCCGTTAAAATAAAATTTTTTGTGCATTTAAGAAAAAAATTTAAATGATTACAAGAACAAAATTGAAAGAGCAAATTGATAGTTTTCCTGAACAATTTTCGATTGATGAATTAATTGAACGACTAATATTAATAGAAAAAATCGAGAAAGGAAAAATCCAATCCGAAAATAATGAAATTTTAACTGATAATGAATTGGATAAAGAGATACATAAATGTGTAAGCTTCCCCTAAAACCGAACTGTTTAAAAGTATAAAATTATTATTAACTTTAAACAGTAATTATGAGAAAGAGTAAATTTTCACCACAGCAAATCGCAAAGATTTTAAAAGAATTTGACAACGGTAAAAGCGTTGAAGAAATCAGTCGTGAGTATGGTGTCAGCACTTCTGCTTTTTACAAGTGGCGTTCAAGATACGCAGGTATGAGCGGTAAAGAGTTGAAACGCATCAAAGAGTTAGAGGAAGAGAACCACAAACTCAAACAGATGTATGCCAATCTTGCCCTTGACCATCAAATGGCCAAAGAGATTATCGAAAAAAAGCTTTAAAGCCCTGTCGCAAGAGAACCATTGCCAAAGAGCTTATTCATTACGGCATCAGCAGGGCGTGCCGTGTATTGAATATGAGCAAGAGTGTTTTTTACTATAAACCTTTGCCTAAGGATGACACCGAGATAGAGCAAGCCTTACAAAAAAAAGCAGAAGAACATTCTGAAGAAGGTTTTTGGAAGGCTTACGATCGATTACGCATTGAAGGTAAGACGTGGAACCACAAACGTATGCACAGAGTATATGTAGCCCTGGGACTCCCTTTGCGAAGAAAGGTTAAGAAACGATTGCCAGCCCGCGTAAAAGAGCCTTTAGAGGTGCCAAATGAACTTAACCATACTTGGAGTATGGATTTTGTAACAGACGTTTTAGAAAACAAAAGACGCTTTAGAGCATTTAATATAATCGATGATTATAACAGAGAAGCACTTCACATAGAAGTTGACTTCTCTCTTACAAGTAACCGTGTAATATGGGTGCTTAATCACTTGATTAACCGAAAAGGCAAACCAAAAAAAATACGTATGGACAACGGTCCGGAGTTTATTGCTAAGATCGCTTCAAAATGGAGCGAGATGCACGATATTGAATTTAAATACATACAGCCCGGCAAACCTACCCAAAATGCTTTTGTGGAACGCTTCAACGGAAGTTACAGAAGAGGTGTTTTAAATAAATATATTTTTGAGTCTATAGATCAGGTTAGGGAGCAAACGCAGATATGGATGGAAGATTATAATAATCATCGACCGCATGATTCACTGGGAAAAATACCCCCAGTAAAATATGCGAAAATTAATTCTTCTGGGGCTAGCCCCAGAAGAATTAAAAATAATATCTTAGTTCAAGAATTAGAATAACTAACAGTTCTAATTAGGGGAAGCTTACAATGGTTATTGCCACCAGAGATAGAGGACTTCCAAGCGATGAACATCCTAATTTTTATGATTACAACTATCTTGTTGTTCGACTGGAGATTGACAACAAAGTGTATTTACTTGATGCCACTGACAAATTTACCTCTTTTGGTTTGTTGCCATTTCGAGCTCTCAATCATCACGGAAGGGTTTTTAATTACAATGGTGTAAGTTTTTGGCAGGACACCCGTGTCCATCAACCAAGTACCCATCAAATTAATGTAATTGCAAAATTGGACTCCTTTGGAACATTGCAAG
>PHDE01000244.1 GCA_002842505.1 Bacteroidetes bacterium HGW-Bacteroidetes-3
GGTGTCATCACCAAAAGAATATTTAGCTAAATCACCATTACAATTTAAAATTTCATCTTCAGGCAATATAGACCATTTACCGGTTTTCCCGGTACCTACCCAACTACCCGGATAATCGCTCAATTTGTAATATGGTATGGAACTGTCCCACGCACCTTTTGCATCATTTTCATTTGCAGTTAGGTAATTGTCATAGGCATTTAGGGTCACTATAGATTTACCGCATTCTAAATTTAGAATATCATCGCTTACTATATTTTTTCCGGCATAGGCATAATCAACATAAACTTTTATGCTTTGCGTACCTATACTGTCTTTACTTCTGCAATTATCTATTAAAGACGTAACGCCAATATATTGCAAACCTGGAGATTTAGGCACTATTGTTGCCGTCCATCCCTGCGTTATTGGATCCCCATTTTCATCAGTCCATTCAATTACTTCCACCACATGTGAATCCGGTACCGCAATGTTGTCTATAGCCCAAGCACTTGTTGTTGACCCTCCGCTTTCATACCAAAAACGAACCCTTAATTTCGTTTGCCCAATATAATCCGCTAGATTTATAGAAGTATGCGTAAAATTTGTATAAGTTCCCGCTCCTGAATCGCTGGGACCTGTATAATTGTGAGGTAGAAGCGTAGCAGAATTAATACCTGGATCTAATGTAATATTATAATTAGCGCCGCCATCGGTTGAGAGTTCAATTTTTATGTAAGCTCCTGACTTTAAATTATATGCTTGGTCAAAAGTTAAGTATAATTCATCTAAACCCAATGAATTAAAAATTGGCGTTTCCAATGATGTCCAAGTATTAGTCCATGTAATATTTCCCGGCTTCATTTTAAATCCACTAGGATTTCCATTTGCTATTGCAAATTTTGTATTGTCACTGGTATCATAAGTAATACCCCCGCCAAATAATTTAGGCCCATTGGTTTCTGACCAAATAGTTTGCGCTCCATTATCGGCATCTGCAGGGATATTTATGTTATCAAGGCCATTCACTCTCCATTCATCCGGATTTGCTTGGTTAAACAAACCTCCTGTAGTCAATAAAATATTGTTTGCATATTCACTCGAAGCTGTAGCGGTTATTCCTTGTCCCAAACAAATATAAAAAGTATCATTGTCCACTGTTGGTTTTATATCTGGAGGAATTACATTGATAACGGCATTTGGTGAGTAAGCGCCACATGAGCCAATTTGTAAATGAACACGAACCAATGTTGTTTTTAAAATATTGGTGAAATTATATGTGTCACTTACACTTATAACCTTAGTCCAAGTAGCTCCCCCGTTTTCAGAGAATTCCCAAAAATCAATTATGCCAACATACCCTGAGAGTGTCAATAACGCGTTTTTCACTTCCCCTTCAGGACAAGCGGTTACGTTTATAATGGCTCCTTCAGGCCCATCAGGATCAGCTGAAAAATAATTATGCCCTGTTAATGTTCCTGCATTTAGTGGTGAAGGATTAAGCGTTACGTTTGCCGTACAGGTTGAAATATTGCCATTGTAATCTGTTACGGTTAATGTTACCTGATATACACCAGCCTCATAAGTGCAATCAAAAGAGTATCTATTTAACGCATAGGAAGCTATTCCACAATTATCAGTTGAACCATTATTGATCATCGCTGCGGTAAAAACTTCATCAACATCAACTGTAATTGGTTTGCATAAAGCAACCGGAGGAGTATTGTCTAAAACAGTTATAATTTGAACCTGATTTTCAGCCGCATTGCCGCAATAGTCAACTAAAGACCATGTTCTTGTTATAGTTGTATTTGCAACATTTTGATTGACAACACTTTCTAAATACGTTGCCTGTAAACCTATTGCGCATTTATCTGCTTCATCGGTAACATCACCCGTAAAAGTTACTGAGGCATTATAAGTACAGCTGCTTGAAGACTTATAAATGGTAATGTCTGCAGGTCTTGTAAAAGTTGGTGGGGTGGTGTCTGTTATTGTAAAAATTTGATTTACACTTTGAGTATTGTTACATGCATCCTTTATCGTATAGGTTCTTGTAATCACTCCATTGCAATTGCCTGCTGTCGTTACAACATCTGCATGTGTTACTGTAAGGCTCGCTGTTGTTGTACAATTATCGCTTGCTGCCGCTCCCGGAAGTGCATTAAAGGCAGCTATTGTTGTCGCTGCGACTGGTAAATCTCCTGCGCATTCTAAATCTACAGTGCTAGGAGCCGTTACTGTTGGTATTGTTGTATCATCAACAGTTATGATTTGTGTTCTTGTTGCTGCTGGATTTCCACAAGCATCGGATACATTCCATGTTCTTGTGATGGTTCCTCC
>PHDE01000061.1 GCA_002842505.1 Bacteroidetes bacterium HGW-Bacteroidetes-3
ATGTGTTCAATATAGTCCAATAAATTGTACTATTTTCACACTATATCGGCATTATACCAGGGCTGTTTTGGACTAAATTATAAATCAATTTGGTATAATTTGTGTTTTATTTAGTGGCGGGTTTTGAAATGGTCAAAAAATAAACCATAATAAATAGTGTTGCGGTTGCGGTTGTTAAAAAGGCGGCTGTCGCACCAAAATTAAACCAAATTAGTCCGGTTAGCGAACTTGCCAGCATAGTGCAAATGCTTTGCAAACCCGAAAATGTTCCGATGGCTGTTGCGGTGTCTTTTTTGTTGGTGATATTAGAAATCCACGCTTTTGAAATTCCTTCCGTTGCAGAAGCATAAATACCATAAAGAAAAAACAATCCGAAAAAGAAGTATAGATTTATGTTTATGGCCATGCCAAAATACACCAAGGCGAAAAAAGCAAGTCCGATGATGAAAATGGTTTTCAATCCCACTTTATCTGCAAGAATGCCAATAGGAAAAGCGAATAAGGCGTAAACCAGATTGTAAAAAATATAGATCCCGATCACCAAAGTATCATCAATTCCGGCTTGTTTTGCTTTTAAAATCAGGAAAACGTCGGAACTGTTGAACAGTGTAAATATCAGCAATCCGACAACTAATTTCCGGTACGCTGGCGGACTCATTTTCCAATATTTTAAGAAGGAGAAAAAAGGCGTGGAAATTTTCGTTTTGTGTTCAGTTGCTTTTTTGTCTTTTAAATAGAAGGAAGCTAAAACCGCAAATAATCCGGGAATAAATGCGATAAAAAATAGTGTTTTGTAATCTTCCGGATAGAAATACAAATAAAGTAACGCCAAAGCCGGACCTAAAACTGCGCCAAAAGTATCCATGGAGCGGTGAAACCCAAATACTTTTCCTTTTGTTTGCGGAGTCGCTTCATCCGAAAGAATGGCGTCTCTGGCACCGGTGCGAATTCCTTTTCCAAAACGGTCAATGGTGCGTGCAAAAAATATCCAAATCGGAAAAATAAAAACAGCCATCATAGGTTTTGAGATGGCACTGAACGCATAGCCAATTTGTACAAAGGGAACACGTTTTCTCGAATTGTCGGATAGTTTTCCAAAATAACCTTTGCTGAGTCCTGCCGTTGCTTCGGCAAAACCTTCAAGGACACCGATTAGCACAATTGAAAATCCGATGGTCTTCAAATAAATGGGCATAATGGGATACAGCATTTCACTTGCCGTATCTGTCAGCAAACTCACGACGGATAAAATCCAGACTGTTTTTGTGATGTATTTCAAAATTTGGGTTTGTTTATTATTGGGTGTAATGATTGCGCTGTTTCAAAAGTATCAATAAATTTAATGATGCAACAATTAATTTTACCAATTAGTGCCTAAAGTTGGAAAGTTAAAGGTTAAAGGCAATTGGCAATAGCCAGTAGGCAATAAAAAAGGCTAAAGTTGAATAAAAAAAACATACCAAGTTTTTAACCGCAAGCAGCGCAAATAAAAACCGCAATGTTCGCTAAAAGAATTTTGAATTTTAAATTATGAATTATCAATTTCTAATTATTCATTTTTCACTAAACGTGCGTTAGAGTTTGAAGCCCTTAGGCTAAACTCATGATAAACTAATAATGTCCAATTATAAAAATCTGAAAAAAAAAGTTTGACTTCTAGCAATACCCTCTAAAAACATTCCCTAAATAAGTTTTTTTTTGGAATAAACATTGGTCATTTTATCGGCAAAAATTTGACCAATTCCCCAAACTGCCGGATAAATAGCCGCAATAATTTCGATATTTTTTGAGAGGTAATTCAGGGACGGCAATAAATAAAAGGGTGGATTTATTGTTTGTCAAACCAACCAAATGTTCCGCCACAAAGCCAAAGCACGTTGAACTTCATTTGATTTAATTTTTCTGCTCCTGTAGCTGAACGACTGCCGCCTTTGCCACAAACGGTTATATAAAACTTATTCTTATCAAAAGTTTTTGCTTCCTTTTCTAATTTGTCAAGAGGAATATTGATTGCATCGGGGATATGCTTTTCATTATATTCTTCATTGCTTCTTACGTCTATGATGATGATTTCGTTTTTGCTTTCAAGTTTTTGTTTCAAAATATCAAGTGTGATGCAGTTGTCTGATTTTTCCATTTGTATTCAGTTATTTACGTAAAATCCAATTCATAATTTTTACAGAAGTGCCCTCACCACATCTCATTCTGAAATATATTATAAGTGAAGATAAGAAGGTAAGAAAGCCTATAAAAAGAATTGAAGCATTGATACTTATTAAGTCGGCTATTATTCCTGTTAAAATAGCGCCAACAGCATACCCTAAATCTCTCCAAAGCCTAAATATACCAATACTTTTTGCTCTATCCTGCGGATGTGTATTTTCAGCAACCGTTGCTAAAAATGTGGGATAAACCATTGCTGTTCCCCAACCTAAAACAGATGAAAGTGCCACATATTCAAACATTGTATTTGCCCAAACAAAGGAGACCAATGCCATAGCTTGCAAAAACATTCCTGTAAAGAGCATCTCTTTTTTGCAAAATTTGTCTGCCATTTTACCTGTAAAAAGCTGTCCAATACCCCAAACGCCGGGATAAACAGCAGCGATAATACCAATTTGTTCTAAGGTGAAGTTTTTATTGGCGAGAAGTATCGGAAATATCCCCCAAACCATTCCGTCATTCAAATTGTTAATTAACCCTGCCTGGGTGACTGAACCTAAGTTTTTATCTTTCCAGGTTGTATCCCAAAAAATATTTTTTAGTTTCGGAATGGTGCTGGTGGTTGTTTCTTTGGCAACGTGGTGTTTGGTGTCTTTGATCCAAAAAATACTTCCAACTAACCCAAAAAACACCAATACAAATCCCAAGTAAAAAGGATACGGTCTAATACCATATTTACCGGCAATCCAACCTGTTAAAAATGCAATTATGGCAACTGAAAGATAGCCTGAAAATTCATTCAACCCCATAGCAAAGCCTCTTTGCTTTTCGCCAACAAGGTCAATTTTCATGACCACCGTGCTTGACCATGTTAAACCCTGATTGATTCCTAAAAGCACATTGGCAGCAATTATCCAATTCCAATTTGGAGCATACATTAAGATAAAAGGAATTGGAATTGCTATTAACCAACCAGTAACCAGTAAATTTTTCCTGCCATATTTATTGGCTAATGTACCCGTGTAATAATTGGTAATGGCTTTTACAATACCAAAAACAATAATGAAGGAAAGAATGGCTGTTTTGGCGGCAATGGCAAATTCATGTTCAGCTATTTGAGGAAGAATAGTACGTTCCAAGCCAACCATACCACCAACAAAACCATTGATGATTACTAACAATGTAAACTGTTTCCAGTTTTCTTTTAGTCCCAGTTTTACATTTTTCATATTAGCTATTATTTTTTATAAAATAAGGTATCTGTATAAATTCTAATTGTTGTTTGTGAACTATTTAGTTGAACTTATTGCTATTAAAAAGTTAATACCTTGTCGCTATCCACCACCCAGTTTGTAAATTCAGCCATAGTGCTTATTTCAATACCTTCAATTAGTTGTGCATTTTTCAATCCTCGTGCATCGGCGCAACTTCCGCAGATTTTAATTTTGGCTTTTTTAATTAGTGAAAAATTCAACATTCTTTCAATGTTGTAATAGCCATTTGGCGTATTTTGGTTTACAATTGCGCAGTTGACAGCATCTGCCATTAAAAAAATCCGTACTTCAACTTTGTCGTGTTCTTTGCCGAGTTGATTGGCAAGCCGTAAAGCATTGTATGCTTTTTCAGTTCCATAAGGAGCATCATTGATTAAAATTAAAATTTTACTCATTTCAGATTTGTTTTTAAAATTCATTAATTTTCTATTAAACTTTGGAAAGCGATGTCATTAAATATTTTAATGTCTTAAAAATGGTTGTGGCTTCTTTGTATAATTCTGGATTTGATTTTACCGCATTCAACATAATCTCCATATTCATTGTTGAAATAACCATTTTTCCTGCATCTTCATACATTGCAATTTTACAAGGCATGAAAATTGAAAATTCCGGATTGCTTGTCAGCATTAATGCTGCTGTTTTTGCCTGGCAAATTTCATAAATGAAAACTTTGCGGTTTATGGGAAAGCCTTTTTTCTCAACAATATCGTGGTATACATACGTTTGAAGTAACGCAAATTTGTGATTTTCACATTCACCGCTTACTTTTTGGGCAATTGTTTCAATTGGTTGATCACTCTCTAATTTTAAAGTAAACATCTCAATCATTTTTTGCGACGGCATTATTGCCTGAATCATTTTTTTAATCATTATTTAATTTTTTTAAAAGGGTTATTATTTCTTTGGTTAAATTATCGTGCACCTTATAGCAGGTTCTTGTGCCATGTTTTTTAGGATATACAATTCCGCTGTTTTTAAGGATGGCTAGGTGTTGGGAGGATGCAGACTGGGAAATTCCTAGTTCGTTTACAACATCGGTAACGCAACATTCGTCATCCAATAAAAAATCAACCATTTGAAGTCTTATGGGGTTTGAAAGTGCTTTAAGGATCTCACTGTTTTTTAGGTAATCAATTTTTGACATATTGTATTATTTATTTCATAACACAAATATATTATAATATTATGATATTCTAATATACATCTTATTTTTTATTAATGTTGGCATTATTAATTTTTATAAAATAGTATCAGCTGCGTCATAAATGTGTGAATAAAGTAACTAATTCAGATAATTGTGTAACACTTTACCCAATTGGAAAGTTCACTTTTGCTTAATAACATTTACTTATGAAAAAATCATTCATTTTATTAAATATATTGATTATTGCTTTGTTGTTCTCTTGCAAGAACAATGAGCAAATTGACGTTAAAAAAGCGCCTATAAAAATAAAAAGACAACAACCTAAATCCGTTGCCTATAAAATTGAAAATGCCAAATTATGGCTGTCAACAAATAGCAATGACGCCAAAAAACTGCGGATTGCCGTTGCGGTTAACAGAACCGACTGGGAAAATTTTGCGCAAATGGATTCAGTAATTGTGCCTGTTGACATCACTGGCGATATGGAATATTATTTACCGTTTCCAATGAATGTTCCTTATTTAAAAGATATAGACAAAATTATTTATTTTTCCTATCCAACGCAAACTTTTGCCGTTTATGAAAATGGGGAATTGGTTTACACAGGCCCAACAAATATGGGAAAAAAGCAAGATCAAACACCAACCGGACTTTTTTATGCCAACTGGAAGGCTGAAGAAACCACCAGTACTTTTAATGATGAGTGGGATTTGCGATGGAATTTTAATGTAGAAAATTTATTGGGCGTTGGCTGGCATCAATATAGTTTGCCGGGTTATCCAGCTTCCCATGCTTGTATGCGACTTCAGGAAAAAGATGCCCGTTACCTTTATGAATGGGCAGATCAATGGGTTTTGACCAATAATGACAAAGTTTTGGTAAAAGGCACACCCGTAATTGTTTTTGGAAGTTACGATTTTGATGCACCAAAACCTTGGCTAAAGCTAATTGAAAATTCGAAAGTATTGGATATTACGGCAGCCGAAATGGAAAATGAAACCAGACCTTTTTTGAAGAAAATTTTAGCCGAGCAAGGAAATAGGGAAGTGAAAGGATAGTTTACTTTCCAATGCAATAAGTAACTTCTCTTTGTTTCTAGGAGTTTAGTAGGGTATGGTGTAATAATGGTGTGAGATTTTAGTTGTTTTCCTTAAAATATGGCTTGATATAGAAAGTCTCATTAACCAATAAATGCAATAAGATTACTCTTAATTATCTAAATAGTTTTATGATTTCTTTATATTGCTTTGAGTTAGGCGCTTCATTTAAACGTATTCTTAAGTTGTAATTTTTAAGATTATTCATTTCTTAAAGCTTTCACAGGATTACTATTTGCTGCTTTAAAACTCTGCCAGCTAACCGTTAATATGGCAATTGTTAAGGCTATAACTCCTGCCAAGGCAAAAATCCACCAACTCAAAGCTGTCTTATAGGCAAAACTCTCTAACCATCTACTCATTAAATACCATGAAATTGGCACTGCTATCATAAATGCAATTCCTACCCATTTGACAAAGTCTTTGTTTAGCATTATTAATATTTCCTTAACTGTAGCTCCGTTTACTTTTCTTATGCCGATTTCTTTAATTCGAGTACGAGCAGTGAAAATTGTTAACCCTAATAATCCGATAACAGCTATCAATATTGCAATAAAACTGAAAAAACTGATAATTTTTTGTTGTGCAATAAATGATTTATAATTAGAGGACAATAAATCATCAAGAAAAGAAACTTCAAATGGAGTTTCTGGAAATCTGCCTTTCCAAAGTTTGTTAATTTGAGCCAATAAACTTTGTATATTGGAAGTTTGAATCCGAATATTAACAGTTGAATATCCCCATCCATCCCAATTTGGATTTGACATGATAAGCATAGGTTGGACAACATTTTCCAATGAAGCAAAATTGAAATTTTCTACAACTCCTATTACTTTTAAATTACCATCCCTATAGATGTTTTTATCAAGTGGATTGTCCCAACCAGATCTTTTAGCCAGTTGTTCATTTATTAAAATAGCATCTTTGTCAAGTTTACTGTTGTTATTAAAATTTCGCCCTGAAAGCAAATTTACCCTAAAGCACTCCAAAAAATCGGCATCGGTATATAAAACATTGATCATTGAAATTTCTTTTTCATCACCAATAGTGTAACCATTCTGGGTAATTCCACTACCAACCATTTGACTGGATAAGCTTACTGAATGAATCTCTGCCAGCTGTTGCAAATCTTGTTTAAACTGAGAAAGTTCATCATTGAGAAACTCTTCATCAGCTTTAAGGGTTATTATATTTTCTTTATCAAAGCCAAGATCAGTGTTTAGTAAAAAACTGTTTTGACGGGAAATAACAAAAACAGCAATCAATAATATAATAACTATCGTAAATTGGAAGGAAATCAAAAAGTTTCCTTTTATTTTATTTGGACTTCCTGCAACTAATGTATTTTTTATTGGTCCATCTGATTTTGAGAATACGTAATGTTGAGTTGAAAAGTAAGTGACTAAAATTGATAATGAAAAAATGGTTAATAACAGAAATATGATAACAGAAAGAATGTTACTTTCAATAAAAATTGAAGTCTGAAGATAGGTGTTTAAAAATGGTGCTCCCATTAAAAGTAAAACGATTCCAAGTATGGAAGCAATGGCCGTAATAATAAATACTTCAATGTAAGTTTGAGCCATTAAACTGTATTTTCCTGCTCCAAAAATTTTAAGTATTTCAGTATTTTTTGTTTTAGTAATTTTTTGAGCGGTATATAATATGATGTAATTAACAATGGCAAGCAATAATATAAGTACGTTAATACAAACAATGATATAGACACTTTTTTCACTTCTGTTTGTAGGGCAATCATAATCAATAGAACCATCAGACAAATGCACTTCTTCAATGTTTTGTAAAGAAGCAGTTTGTGTCATTCCAGTATCTTTCCAGCGTTGGTTTATTTTTCTGTCAAAAAAAGCGGGTAAAGCTTTTTCAATTTGTTGCGGAGTTACATTTTCTGATAATTGCAGATAGGATAATAAAGTAATGCCACCTCCATAGTCTTTCCAGAATAAATCGCTTTGTTCAATATACTTTACGGAAACTATGGCATCAAAAACCAAGTGAGTATTTGAATGAGGATTGGCGGCAATGCCAGAAACCGTAAATAGCTTGTGATCAAACATTAGCGATTCTCCCAGTGGATTATTGTCTCCGAAAAGCTGCTTTGCTTTTTTTTCGGTTAATACAATTTTTTCAGCACTATTTAATACTGTTTCAGGATTTCCTGACAATAATTTGAAGTTGAAAAATTGAAAAAAATTATCATCTGCATAACGTAATTTTTCAATCTCTCTAACTTGACTTTCTATAAAACATTTTATTGGATTCTCTTTTGAAACTCGACAAAAATCGTCAATTCCCGGAACCTCATTTTTTAGGTCTTTTGCTACGGGGAACCAAACGAAACCCGCTTTTGAAATAGTACTGCTAGTTTTAGTAGCACTCACCACACGGTACAATTTTTCACTATTTGGATAAAATGTATCAAAACTGTTTTCATATTTTACAAATAGAAAAATAAAGAGGCAAGCAGCCATTCCAATGGAAAATCCAACAATATTTATTATTGAACTTATCTTGTTTTTTAGAATATTTCGAAAAGCGAGTTTTAAAAATAGGGTATTCATTTTTATAATGTTTTTACTTTACTCATTTCTTAATGCTTCCACAGGGTTTCTTGTTGCTGCTATCCAACTTTGCCAACTTATAGTTAGTAAGGTAATTACCAAAGCAAATACACCTGCCAATACAAAAAACCACCAGCTTAGTGCCGTTTTATAAGCAAAATTTTCTAGCCATTTATTCATCATGTAGTAGGCAATTGGTGTAGCAACTACAAAAGCAATTAGCACCCATTTTATAAAGTCTTTGTTTAGCATATTTAAGATTTCTCCAATTGTAGCTCCGTTTACTTTTCTTATGCCTATTTCTTTGGTTCGATTTTCTACAAAATAAAAGGCAATTCCAAAAAGTCCAAAAATGGTTAGAAATAAACTTATTACTGTAAAAAATCCAATTATTTTAAACAATCGAAAATAATCCTGATGGAAAGATTCAAATTTGTCTTTTAAGAATACATATGAAAAAATTTGGTTAGGATACATTTCAACCCACACCTTTTTAATCTGATCTAAAGTAGCCTCAATTGATTTGTATTCAAGTTTAAATTGAATGACAGAATTGGTATAGCCATAACTAAAATCCAAATCATCATTTAAAAGACTTATAACGGTAGGTTTAATCATTTTGCTGAAAGGTTCTGTATAAAAATCTTTAATGATCCCTGTTATTGTATGATCCTTTTTATTAAAAATAATTGTTTTTCCAATAGGATTTTTAAGCGCAAATGTTTTAACAAAAGCTTCATTAACAATAACACCTTCATTTAAGATACCAGAACTTGAGGAAAAAGCATTTCCTAATTTTAATTCAAAATTGTGAGTTTCAATAAAATCAGGGTCAAAATTATAATACAATACTTGGGAAGAATTCCCCTCTATTTGAATGAGCCAGCCATTAAAAAAATTGGAAGTTGCAATCGTTCCTGAGACCACTCCTGGTATTTTTTTTACTTCTTTTTTAAGGGTAATAAGTTCGGTGAAATTTTTATTTGGACTTTTAATTTCTACTATATTTCTGGAAATATTGGCTTTATTATAAATAAAGTTCAGCTGACTATAGGAAACAAAGCTAGCTACCATTAATATAATTGAAATAGTAAATTGCACTATTACTACACTTTTAACAACTTGAGGTTTTGATTCTGATATTTTAATTTTTTCCAGATGAACAGTGGAGTTTTTTATTAAATTCGAAAAAAGGAAAAAGGAAGGAATTAATGTTAAAATAATTATTAATACAATAGATACCAGTAAAACATTTATGTCTAAAAATGTATTTATAGTTAAGTGACCATTAAACATATTGTTAAACATTGGAAGAATAAGCCCAATTACACCAAAGGAAAGGATAAAACTGGCGAGCACTGCAATAAATGTTTCGCTTATTATTTGTAGCTGTAATTGCTTATTTGTTGCTCCCATAATTTTTTGGACAACCCTGTTTTTTTTATTCTTATAATACAGAACAAGAATCATATTTATATAATTAAAACAAGCAATTAATAGCAGTGAAATAGCTGTAAATATACTTACATAAATAAACGAAATGTCTCTTCTTAATAAAAAATTCCAGTCTGTTAATGTTTCACTTTTATCGAAATAAACGCTTGAAAAATCTTGTAAATAGTAATTGCTGGTTTCTGTGAACTTCGGTAAAATTGAAATGTCTGTTTTCAACTTTTTTAAAAGATCTTTTGCTGAAGAAGACTTTTTAAGTTTCAAAAATGTAATACCCCCAAAATATAATTTCTTGTCGAGTGGAAGCAGCACATCAAATTTTAATAATGATTCCATTTTAGAATCATCAATTATTGAAGTAATTTTATAAACCGTTTTGTCGTTTTGATTAGAAATAGTTAAAGGCTTACCCAATGCATTTTCTTTTCCAAATATTTTTTCACTAAGGCTACTGGTTATCGCTACCTCATTAGGTTTTGATAACGTTTCAGTCAATGAGCCACCAATAACAGAAATATTAAAGAAATCTACAATAGAACTGTCTGCGTACAATATTAATTGTTCATTAGATTTAAAATTATTGCTTTCTAAAAGCAAGTTATCAATATCTTGAAATCTGCAATAATTTTCAATCTCAGGATATCTTTCAATAAGCATAGGAGGTAATTGTGGAAAAATGTAGGAGCTTTTTACCAATTGTTCATCAACCTGAAGATCTGTCCTCAAAAGAAAAATTCTAGAATTATCGACTGATCCTTTTGAAATTTGCCATTCACTTATTATAAATCCCACAAGTAAATTACAACTAGCCAAACCCAGAACTAGACTAAGTAACGCAATTATAGAAATAGTTTTATTTATATACCAAGTTCTTATTATAAGATTAAAATTCACGCTGCTAAACATATTGATGTTATTTATATTTTTTTTTTTATAAATTATAAATTGAAGTAAACACTGCTGCTGTTTATATAGTTTCTCCCATTTGCTTATTCCTATTTTCAGTTACCACTTGCCCATCAAAAAGATTGATAACTCGGTGTGCATAATGTGAATCTCTGTCAGAATGCGTTACCATAACAATGGTTGTTCCTTCTTGATTCAATTCTGTCAGTAAGTTCATCACTTCAATTCCGTTTTTAGAATCTAGATTTCCAGTGGGCTCATCTGCTAATATCAATTTAGGATTGCTGACTACTGCTCTGGCAATGGCCACACGTTGTTGTTGACCTCCTGATAATTGCTGCGGAAAATGTTTTTTTCTATGTCCAATTTTCATCCGTTCTAAAACCTTCATTACTTTCTCTTCTCGCTCACTTTTTTTTATTTTTAGGTAAATTAGCGGAAGTTCAACATTCTCAAAAACTGTTAGCTCGTCTATTAGATTAAAGCTTTGAAAAACAAAGCCTAAGTTGCCTTTTCGCATACCTGTTCTTTGATTTTCTTTTAAACCGCCTACTTCTTTCTGGTTAAAATAATAATGTCCTTCAGTAGGATTGTCTAACATTCCAATGATATTTAATAAAGTAGATTTTCCGCAACCTGAAGGTCCCATAATTGCAACAAACTCGCCCTCTTTTACTTTAAGGTTTACATTGTTTAATGCTAAAGTTTCAACTTCTTCGGTTCTAAAACTTTTTTTTAGGTTTTCTATTTGTATCATTCTTTGATTATTTTATATTTATTACATTTAAATCTTAAAGGTTCCTATTTTAATACTATTTTTTCAGCTTCGCCAAAATTGTCGTAGCCAGAAGTTATTACTTTTTCTCCTGCTTGTAAACCTTCAAGCAATTCATAATAGTTTGAATTTTGTTTGCCTATTCTAATAGCTCTTTTCCAGGCAACATCGCCAGAAGCATCAACCACAAAAATCCATTGACCTCCTGTATTTTGAAAAAAACTGCCTCTGGGAAGTAACAGCGCATCACTAGATTCTCCCAATTGTAATTTAATATTATAGCTTTGTCCAGATCGGATAGTTTCTGGTCTTTCATTGGTAAACACAAGGTCAACCTTAAATTTTCCGTTACGTACTTCTGGATATACTTTACGTAACCGCAGTTGATATATTATGCCATTTCGCTCAAATACAGCGGTTAAATCTCTTTTTACACGATCAATATAATGCTCATCTATGGTAGCTTCAATCTTATAATCGGTTAACACATTTATTTGGCCAATACGTTCTCCCTGACCTATGCTTTGTCCAATTTCTGCATCTAAAAAACCCAACTGTCCGTCAGCAGGAGCACGAACATTTAATTGGTCGATGCGCTCGTAAACCATTGAAAGTGTTTTTTTCATTCTTGCCAAGTCAGAATCCAAGTCATTTAAAGAAGTGTTTCGTAAATTTTTATCCTGTTCGGTTTGTAATTTGATAATGTCATATTGCTTTTGGGACAGTTCATAATTTTCTTTTGAAATTAAATATTCTTCTTTAGAAATAAGTTCATCATTATACAAAGATTTGTTTTGCTCAAAATTTCTTTTTAATTTTTGTAATTCATACTCAGAACTTACCAAATCTTTTCTGCCTTCAACTTGCCTGCTGTCAAAAGTCAATTTCGTGGAACGCAAGTCATTTTGCTTTAGGGCTAAGTTGTTTTCGCTTGCCAATATTTGTTCATATAACCCTCTATTTTCCAGTTTTAATATGATTTCATCCTTTTTAACCATGGCGCCTTCTTCAATGAGTTTTTCAGTAACTCGTCCGCCTTCATAGGCATCCATATAAATTGTACTTATAGGGGCTACGATACCATTAATAGTTATGTCATCATCAAACTTACCTTGTGTCACTTCGGCAATGGACAACTTATCTTTTTCAGTTCGGAAGGTAGCGGCAGAATTCCCGAAAATTATTTTCCACCCTGAAATGAGCAATAATAATCCAAGGGCAATATACCCGTAATGTTTAGGTCTCAATCCTTTTTTCTTTTCTAGTTGAATATCCATTATTGGTTGGTTGTTTTTATATTGAAAACTGGTAGTCCGTTATAAAAATCCAATGTTTTTTCCTGAATTTTCAGTTTCAATTTTACTTGTAAATTTTCGTTTTGTGCGTTGGCATATAAATTTTTCGATTGGTATAAATATAGCGTACTTATCAACCCTTTGTCATATTTTTTTTGTGCTATCGTAAATGCAAGTAGGCGAGAAGCTTCACTTTGTTTTGTTTGATTATATTCTACTTTAGTGGCTTCATAAGACTGAAATAATTCTTGAATCAATTTTTGAAGCTCTTGTTTTTGGATGTCTAAATTATTAGCTGCCTGCATTAATGCGATTTTTTGCTGTTTAATTTGAGAGCGAGAGCTCCATCGTTCGCTGATAGGAATTCTTAATGAAAGTCCAATGAATTGAGATGCATTGTCTTTTAGTTGCGTATTAAATGGTATTACACTTCCTGATGCATCTACATTGGTTTCAAAAAAACCAGTTCCATATCCTGCTGATAATGAAAGGGAAGGGTATAAATTACCTTTGGCAAAACCGACTTCTTTTTTAGCTGCCTTAACTCTGTTTTCCTGCGCTTTGATAATTGGCATAAAGGAAAGTGCTTTATTATAAATGGAATCGACTTCCATTTCTTGTATTTTCTCTTCTTCAATATCAAAAGTATCTACCATGTTTATTTTAATGTCAATAGTGTTTTTCAAATTCATTTCCTGTATTAACTTTAGTTTGGCTGCTTTCAAATTATTTTCACTTTGGGTAACCAGCAGTTTGTCGCCTATTAATACAGATTCAGCTTCGTATTTATCGGCACCAGCTTTTAGACCTATTTCAATTTGCTTTTCTGCCAGATTAAAATTGCTTAGCGATATATTAACTTGCTCTTTAGAAATTTTTACCAATCCTTCAAAGAATTGAATATCATAAAATGCACTCATCACTCTAAAAGCTAATAAATACTTTTCTTGTAAAGCCTCATCTTGAGTCGCTTTGTACAAGAAATTTGACAAAGCAATTTTATTCAATTTTTGAAAACCTTGAAAAATTGTGATAGATCCGTTTATATTGTAGTTATTAGAAAAGAAATCAGTACTTACAATTGTATTATTATTGGGATCTACAGACCTACCATATTGAACGTTATAATTTGAATTGGCAGTTACGGTTGGCAATAATTCTCTGAAAGATTGTCTATAATTTTCTTTATTGGATTTGGTGCTATAATTTAAATCATTCAATTTTAAATTGTGTGTTAATGCATAATCAACGCAGTCATCTAACGACCAGCTATTTTGAGCGTATGAAGTAAAACTTATTATCAATATTGAAAGTCTTATTATATTTTTAAATCTATTCATTATTTTTCTTTGTGCCAAACACAATACTAATTTTGTGCCGTAAGCATAATGAGCTTTAAATCAATAATTTAAACTATAATTAATTATTTTAAAGAAATCGACGTGTAAAATAAATAGACAATAATTGTAAAATATTTTGACAGTTTCTATTTGGCAATTATTTAAATGTGTAGTTTTAAATTTTATTTTAAATAAAACTAGAATGATTGATGCGCATATTCTAATAATTGATGATAATAAAAGCGTTTTGAGTGCTTTGGAAATTTTGCTTCAGTTTGAATATAAAAAAGTAAGCACAATTAGCAATCCCAATCAGATTTCTTCCTATCCAAACTTAAAAGAAGTTGCTATTGTTTTGCTTGATATGAATTTTTCTGCAGGTGTAAATACTGGAAATGAAGGGTTATTTTGGTTGCAAGAAATTAAAAAGAAAGCGCCGGACACTTCAGTGATTATGATGACTGCTTATGGTGCTGTAGATCTTGCGGTAAATGCGTTAAAAAAGGGCGCTACCGATTTCATTTTAAAACCTTGGAATAATGAAAAAATGTTGGTTACTATAAAATCGGCGTATTCATTGCGCAAATCTAAAGCCGAAATCAATCACCTAAAACAGCAGGAAAGCAATCTCAAACAGCTTATAAATCAAAAGAAAAATTTAATAATTGGTAATTCCAAAGCATTGTCAAAGGTGTTAAACCTTACAAGAAAAGTAGCTAAAACCGATGTAACCGTATTAATAACGGGAGAAAATGGCACTGGAAAAGAATTAATTGCACGAGAATTACATCAAGTATCTGATCGTAAAGAGGAAGTATTTATAAGTGTTGACATGGGCACCATATCTGAAACTCTTTTTGAAAGCGAACTTTTTGGCCATTTAAAAGGAGCATTCACAGATGCTAAAGAAGATCGCGTAGGGAAATTTGAGGCTGCAAACGGCGGAACACTTTTTTTGGATGAAATAGGCAATTTATCCTTACAAATGCAGGCCAAATTACTTTCCGTTATCCAGAATAGAGAAATTGTAAGGGTAGGTTCTAATAAAACAATCCCTGTTGACATTCGGTTGCTTTGCGCCACTAACTGTAATTTAAATCAAATGGTCGCAAATGGGTTGTTTCGTGAAGATTTACTCTACCGTATTAATACAATACATATAGAAGTACCTAACCTGCGAGACAGGGAAAACGATGTGTTGGTTTTAGCGGAGTTTTTTTTAAACAAATTTGCCTTAAAATATGGAAAAATGGGATTGCAAATGGACAATCTGGCACAAGAAAAGTTGAAAGGGTATCATTGGCCAGGCAATATTAGGGAGTTGCAACATACATTAGAGCGTGCTGTAATTTTAAGTGAAGAAAAGACATTGAAACCTGCTGATTTTTTACTGAATGCTTCTGTAGCAATTATTCCAGAGAACTATGCCAATACACTTGAGGAAATGGAAGAAATGATGATTACAAATTCGTTGACAAAGCATGAAGGTAATTATACAGCAGCAGCCAGTGAATTAGGAATTACACGGCAAACGTTGTACAATAAGATGAAGCGAATAGGTAAAAACTAGAAAAAATGGCAAGTAAAAACTATTATTTTCAATTGATAATAAGAATTGTGGGCATAACCATTATGGCTTTTATTTTTGCATTTACATGGTTAAACAACCACATTTACCTTGCTGTTGCTTCACTCATTGTTCTAATTGTTTTGGTGATCAATCTTATTAAATATCTAAACCAAACAAATCTTAAGATTGCCTATTTTTTTGAATCTCTAAAAAATGAAGATTTTACCTTTAGATTTCCTGAAGAAACCAACCCAAAATCTTTAAAACAGTTACATAAAAGCCTTAATGAAGTCAATAATTTAATTAGGGAGACTCAAATTAAGAATAGAACACAAGAAAATTATTATCAGGAAATTTTAAAACAGGCCAAAATAGGTATATTGACATTGAATGCCAAGGGACATATACTTTTCTCAAATCCAACAGCCAAAAGGTTATTTAACTGTAGTCAATTAAATCATATAAGACAATTAGAAAAAGTTGACGAGAATCTTTTTAACCTATTATCTGAACTAAAACCTTTTGAACGAAAATTATTCCAACTTACAAACGAGCGTGAAACCGTACAGCTATTAATTAAATCAACTGAAGTTGTTTTAAATGAAGAGGTATTAAAATTGGTTACAATACAAGATATTAATAATGAATTAGATGAGAAAGAAACGGATTCCTGGATGAAACTCATCAGGGTTTTGACACATGAAATAATGAATACTATTGCTCCCATAAGTTCTATTTCTGAATCAATTTTAAGTTATTATAAAAACGAAAAAGGAATAATACCTCTAAGTCAAATTAATGAAAATCATATAAAAAACACAGTTAAAGGTCTGGAAGTAATTAAGAATCAAGGTAATGATTTAATGAGTTTTGTACAGTCATATCGTAGTGTTCTGAACATCCCTATTCCTGACAAAAAAATTATTGATGTTAATAAATTATTAGAAAAAGTAAAAATTTTAGCCATTCAAGAACCAGATTTTGATACAATTTCATTTGAAGTTAAAAATACTTCTGAAAGTTTAAAAATTTTTGCTGACGAAAAACAAATTACACAGGTATTAATTAATCTATCAAAAAATGCAATTCAATCTTTGCATAAAAGAGAAGTGGGAGTTATTGAACTTATCTCTGGCATTACTGCAAATAATGAAAAATATATAATGGTAAAGGATAATGGACCTGGTATTTCACAAGCGTTAATAGATCAGATTTTTGTTCCATTTTTCACTACAAAACCCAATGGTTCCGGTATTGGGTTAAGCCTTTCCCGTCAAATTATGTTGATGCACAAAGGCAGTATTTCAGTTCAATCAAAAGTGGGGTCGGGAACAACATTTATATTAAAATTTTAAACCGGTTTCAAAGATTTTTCGGAACTTAGCAGTTACCTTTTTTCAAGTTGCACCATAAATAAATCTTAAAATCAATATAAACCATGAAAAGAACAATTATCTTATTACTTGCGTTAGCCTTAGGGTTTACAGCTTGTCAGCAAGCTAAAACGGTTGATAAAGCTAAAGAAGAAGTGCCATACATTGGGAAAAAAGACCTAAAACTTACTTCCGACATCATGACTCCTGAAGTTTTATGGTCGTTCGGACGATTGGGAAATGTTACGGTTTCTCCCGACAACTCAACCATTCTATTCAAAACCACTTATTACGACATTCCTCAAAATAAAGGAAATGGAGAGTTCTATACCATTAAAACAGATGGTTCGGGATTAAAACAAATCACCAATACAAAATTCAGTGAACAGGAAGGCACCTGGCGACCGGATGGCAAAAAAATAGGATTTCTTTCTTCAGAATCTGGATCAAGCCAGCTTTGGGAAATGAACCCGGATGGAACCGAACGTACTCAGATTTCCAATGTTGAAGGCGGGCTGAATGGATTTAAATATGCCCCTGATCAATCTAAAATATTGTTCATCCAGGATGTTAAGGTAACTCCTGATGTGCACGATCAATATCCCGATTTACCAAAAGCAAGTGGAATGATCTTTAATGACCTGATGTACCGACATTGGGATCATTTTGTTGATGCTCTATCCCATGTTTTTGTAGCTGATTATGATGGGACAACTGTTAGTAATCCAATTGACATTATGAAGGGCGAGCCTTACGAATCCCCTAATGCACCCTTTGGCGGGATGGAACAAATAAACTGGAGCCCTGATAGTAAAACCATTGCCTATACCAGTCGTAAGAAAGTTGGGATGGCCTATTCTATTTCAACTAATTCGGATATCTATTTATACAATATTGAAAGCAAAAAAACAGTAAATATTTCTGAAGGGATGATGGGTTATGATGTATCTCCAAACTATTCACCTGATGGAACGATGATAGCCTGGGAAAGCATGGAAAGGGATGGTTATGAGGCAGATCAAATTCGTTTGTGGATTTATGATATCGCGACAGGAACCGGCAAAGATTACACCGCTAATTTCGATCAACATGCTGAAGGTTTGGCATGGTCATCTGATTCAAAATCTGTTTATTTTACAAGTGTTTGGCAAGCTAAAGGTCAAATTTACCGACTGGATATTGCTGAAGATAAAATCACCCAAATCACTAATGGGGTCCAGGATTATCAGGGAGTAATTCCAATGGGCGATCAATTAATCGCTACCAAAATGTCGATGTCTTATCCATCAGAAATTTTCTCGGTTAATCCAACTGACGGAAGCGATAATCAAATTACATTTATCAATAAAGAGTTACTAGATCAGTTGAGCATGGGTAAAGTGGAAGAAAGATGGGTAACCACGACTGATAACAAACAAATGCTGGTTTGGGTAATT
>PHDE01000062.1 GCA_002842505.1 Bacteroidetes bacterium HGW-Bacteroidetes-3
AAAGCTTTAGATTTTCCAATTTCATGAGGATTATAAAAGCCCCCCATATAAATACCAAGACCATAATTTGGATAATTAAGTAATTGTTCTCATTGATTTTTACTGATGGATTGCTTGTTTACCTGTTCTTAATGAAAATGCTTCAAATTTATTAATGATGTCCTTTTCTGTATTAATTCCTTTAATAAAATCATTTGTGGTGAATAAATATCAATTTTGAAACACCAGTATGAAAATAAAGGTTTTTATAAAAATTATAATTTTATTTTTTATTTATATGAGAAAAAAACTATTGCTTCTATTCTGTTTTTATAAACTTAAAAATAAGGGTCGGTAATATAATTAATAACAAAGGTAATGCAATAATAAAACCACCAATAACAGCAATCGCCAATGGCTGGTGCATTTGTGCGCCCGTTCCAATACCTAAAGCTAACGGTAATAAAGCAACAATTGCACTAATTACCGTCATTAATTTTGGCCTTAAGCGCACTGATATTGAATAAATTATTGCGTTTTCTTTTCCTATTTTTTTGGCTTCCGCCAAAAATAGATAAATCGTAAAAATGGATGCTTCACCTAAAATTCCAATAATCATAATGATACCCGTATAACTACCTACATTTAATGGCGTGTTTGTTATATACAATGCCAAAACGCTTCCCGAAATTCCTAAAACACTCACAAAAATAACTAACAACGAAAGTAAGAAATGACGAAACATAAACAGCACAACAGTAAAAACCAACAATCCGCCAAGGATTAAAATAAGCAATAATTCGCTAAATGATTTTTGTTGTTCGGCATAAGAACCACCATATTCTATTTGATAAGAAGGCGGTAAGTTTACTTTTGAAAGTTCCGTTTTAATGTCGGCCATAACACTTCCTAAATCTCGGTTGTTTAATCGAGCTGTTACAACTCCCATCGTTTGCAAATTTTCTCTTTCTATTTCTGCGACACCAGGCCTCATAGAAAATTTAGCAAAAGTGGACAGTGGTAAATAATCACCAGAAATTGTGCTTATTTTCGCTTGCTTTAATTTTTCAATAGGCGTTTTATAATTTTCAGGGTGTAAAACTCTAATATTTGTTAATTGTTCTTTTTCTAAAATGGTTCCTGCAACAACCCCTTCTATATAAGTTTGTACCTGGTTTTGAAGATCCATATCGGTTAAACCATATTGTTTTAAAATAGCTTCTTTTGGGTGGATACTAAACATTGGGCCGGCGATAACAATTCCATCAAAAACATCTGCAGTTCCTTCAACTTGTGCTACTTTTTGCGCAACTTTTTGCGCTATTGCTTTTAATTTTTCGTGATTATCTCCAAATATTTTAATCTCGATAGGTTGCACACTACTCATTAAATCACCAAGCATATCCCCAATTACCTGCCCAAAATCAACAGTAAGTGCAGGAATACTTGCTTCAACTTGGGTACGAATAATATCAGTAACCTCATCAGTTGTTTTATTTCTTTTTTTATGCAACTCTATTAAATAGTCCCCTCTGTTTGGTTCAGTGATAAAAAAACCCATTTGCGTGCCGGTTCTTCTGGAATAGGCTTTTACTTCGGGAATTTTGTCCAAAATATGATCTACCTCAGTTAACATTCTGTCGGTTTCTTCAAGGGAAGTTCCATTTGGGCTGTTATAGTCTAATATGATAGATCCTTCGTCCATTTGTGGTAAGAAACCAGTTTCTAATTTTGGTAAAATAAAGACAATACTGAGGATAGACAGACCGATAAATACATAACTAAATAATGGTTTTTCAATAAAATATCTAACCCATTTTCGTTCTTGCAAAGTATGTTCGGGTAATTCTTTGGTGTTTTTATTTTTTGAAAAAAGCAAATAAATTACCGGTAAACCTAACCAAGTTACCAAAAATGAAACCGAAAGTGTAATGATCATTGTTTCGGTTAATATTTTAAAATAAGCACCTGCAACACCAGTCATTAATACAAAAGGTAAAAAAATAACAATGGTACTTAATGAAGAACTTACCATGGCTGGAAATAAAAATTTGATAGACTTCCCTACTAAATCTCTTGGAGATTCTTTTGGAAATTCTTCGTGTGTTCTATGAATTTGCTCTACAATAATTACTGCATCATCTATAATTAAACCAATGGAAGCGGCAATTGCGCCAATGGTCATAATATTTAAATCGTAACCGAGTACCCGCATTATTATAAATGTAAGCCCTAAAGTAATGGGGATGGTAACTAATAAAACACTACTCGCTTTTACAGAACGTAAAAAAATAATAACTACAATGATAGCCAAAACAAGTCCAATCCATAAAACATCAATAATACTTTTTAAACTGTCACCAACAAAAGAAGCCTGATTGTAATATTCCTTGAGCTGCACGCCTTTTGGTAAAATTTTATTAAGTTCGATTACTTTTTGAGTTACCTGGTCTGCAACTTCTATTAAATTGCTGTTAGGCTGTTTTAAAACTGCAATAAGTGGTACATCTTTTCCGTCGGCTTTAATTTTTATAAACTCTGTTTTTTCAGCAATTTTAACTGTTGCAACATCACTAATGATGATTTTTCGTTTAGCATCATCAAAAATTACCAGGTTTTCTAATTCTGAGGTATTATTAATCGTTGCGTCTGTAACTGTCAGATACAATCTTTTATAATCTACCGCATAACCATTCGATTGAATAAATCCGGTTTGCTCTATAGCATTGCTAATTTCTTGCGGATTTAGTTTTAATAAACTTAATTTATTTTGGTCTAATAGAATTTGATACTCTTTTGTTTTTCCTCCTATAACTTCAATTGCTGCAACACCCTTAATTCTTGACAAATATGGTTTCACAATATATTCACCAATCATTTTTAATTCAATTTGATTTTTTTCATCAGACTGAAGAGAATATCCCATAATTGACAAAATAGAGGGATTCATTTTTTCAACAGTTATTTGCGTATTGGGCGGTAACTCATTTTTAATTTGTGTAATCCTCGATTCTAATCGTTGTTTATCTACATCAATATCAGAACCCCAATCCATAAAAGCGGAAATTTCGCAACTTCCCATACTGGTAATACTTCTGATAAGTTGTAAATTTTCAACTCTCTTAATGGCATTTTCTAATGGTTTTGTAACCGTAACCATCATTTTATCAACGGGTTGTTGTCCGTTATCGGCAATAATTTTGATTTTTGGAAAAGTTACATTTGGGAAAAGCGAAGTGCTTAAATTCTTATAAGAATAAGCACCTCCAAATAAAATAAGGACTAAAATTACGGCTATCGGGCTTTTATATTTTACAAATAATTTATCCATTATTGCTTAATTTTCACTTTAGTGCTGTCTTGCAAACCATAACCTCCATTTTTAACAATAACATCTGATGGTTTTAACAACGGACTTACGATTTCAACAAAGTCATCATTTTCAATTCCTTTAATTATGGTAATTTTTATGGCTAAAGTATCATGTGTAACTTTTAAAATCCAAAATTTATCTTGAGTTTCATTGGTTAAAACCACCTCTTTAGGTAATATTGTAATGATTCCTTTTTCCAGTTTAGGAAATTTTATGAGAACATTTAAATTTTCAGGTAAAACACTGTAATTAGTCAGTTTAAAAAACACTTGTTGGGTTTGTGAAACGGGATCAACAACTGGCATTGTTTTGTAAAAAGTTGCTGTTTTAACCTCTTTATTTGGCAACTCGATTTCAATATTTTTTATACTGTTTAAAAGTTTGTTATATTGAAATGGCACATTTGCCTGAATTGCCAAATCCTGATCTTTTACGATAGTTGCCATTGGGTTTCCTTCAGAAATAAAAACACCAGCATCTGAAATAGTTAGCGCATTTATAAAACCAGCAGCACTTGCATACACATTAATAACACCAAAATTAGCTGGTGTGGTTATATTTGAATTTTGCAAGGCCTGACTTTCTTTGGTTTGAATTTTAAACAACAAATTTCCTTTTTTTACCCAATCTCCCAATTTCGAATTTACTGAAGTTACGTAGCCTGAAATTGGCGCAGTAATCTCGGTTTTGTTTAAATACACTACTTGACCGTTAATTTGTATTTTATCCTGAATTTCACCTAACACAGGATTTACTACACTTACCAAAGGTTTTTGAAGTGCAATATTTTCAGTTGAAGTTTCTTTATTTTTACATGATTGCATGAAAAACAATATGATAATTAAACTACAATTTAAAATTTTGTTCATTTGAAGCCATTTAATTATTCCAATAATTATAAGAGTTGATTAAAATTTCTTTTAGCATTAAAACAGTTGTTTTTTCCTGTTCTTTAGCTGCAATTTCTTTAATGATTGTTTTTAATTCCAACACAGAAACAAGGCTGTGTTTTATTTCAATATTATAAAGATTGAGCAATTCATTATAAGATTCTAATTGCTTATTTATTAATAAGATCTGAGTGTCTGCACTATTAATTTGACTTAAAATATTGTTTTTTTGAATATTATTTTGATTTTTAAAGTAATTTTTGTCCGTATTTATATTTTCTAACAATAATTGGGTTTGTTCTTTTTTAAATTCTTTTTGATGCCCATCAAATAAATTCCAGCTTGCCGAAATTCCGATGCTAAATCCTAAACGATTTAATGTTGGTTGGTAAGTCGCATTTAACCCAGCATTTCCAAAAGCACTTATTTGCGGTAAATATTGAAGTTCAAATATTTCTTGTTGCGATTTAATTGCCAAACTATCTAATTTATATTGCTCTAAAAACAAAGATGTTTTTTGTTGCGGTAAACTTAATTTCAAATCTATATTTTCTAAAGCATACAGCGTAGTGTCGTTTATTCCACAGATTAAATTTAAATCATTAAAACTACTAAGAAAATCGGTATTTAAACGCTCATATTCAATTTGACTGTTTTGCAAGGCTATTTCCAATAATTTTAAGTCAACTAGTTTATAAATTCCAGCATTTACCAATACTTTCATTTGAGCCAACTGTGATTCAATTATTTTAATGATTTTTAAATTATTTTCAACTTGTTTTTTCGATTGAATACA
Source organism: Bacteroidetes bacterium HGW-Bacteroidetes-3 (assembly GCA_002842505.1). Taxonomy (GTDB): domain Bacteria; phylum Bacteroidota; class Bacteroidia; order Flavobacteriales; family Flavobacteriaceae; genus Lutibacter. The sequence goes on from PHDE01000062.1 coordinate 5,039, forward strand.
AAGAATGTATTGGTGCGTTACAATTTGTTCCAATTCAGTTTTTGATAGAAGTGCACCATTGTTATTTATGGCTTTTGAAATTGACGTATTTTTTTTCTGAGTTTTATAATATTTAGCTGTAAACAAAGGCTGATTTATAGCCACCAAAGCTTGATATTGTCCTCCGTTACTTGCCCCCAAATCGTACCCAACATAATTATTACTTCCGTTAGAAGCCCATTCTAATTTATTGTTATTTCCATCTTTTGAAATAATTGGAGCAAACAACACGTTGCTATTTAAACTTACCTTAGGAGATTTGTAAATGGCAATGAATTGTTTTAAATCGAGCTCTATAATTTTATTGTTGTTCTCTTGTTTTTGCAATAAAGGACTTTGCGCTAAAGCTTTATTTATATAATGAGTTACATCGAATGTTTGACTATAAGCAACAAAAAAGAAACTACTTAAAAACAGTACACTAAAAAAACATTGCTTATTTTGATTTTTTACTTTGAAAACTTTCATTAATAACGCCTTAATTTATGATTTCTTACAAACTATTAATATATAAAAAAGGTTGATTTAAGCACCAACCTTTTTATACATTTTTTAAAAATTAATCTTTGTCCTCGTCGTCGTCTTCAGTTTTCACTTCCTTTTTTAGTACATTTCCACCAGGAGAAATGGCAACTTCAAGTTCCGATTCTCCATTTTCTAAAGCAAATTCATACACTTTTCCAGCTGCTGTTTCAGAAACTTCTGATTCTTCAATTTTATAACCGATAAAATCGCGCTCTAATGTTTGTTTAACTGCCAAAGGAATTTCTGCTTCTGAAATTTCATATTCAGTTTCTTTCCAAATTCCTTCAGAAGTGAAATTAGCAGAATATTCTTTTCCGTTCATTTTAAATTCAGATTCCCACTCAGTTTTATTTTCTTTATCCCACTTTACTTTTTGTACAGTCGGAAATTTTTGAGAAAAAGCAGTCGTCACTTCAGTTGGTGCATTTGTTTGAGCACAAGCTTGAGATAGTATTAATACAGATCCAAGCATTAAAAACATTATTTTTTTCATATTTTATGATTGTTTTAAAATTATTAATAAATCAAATGTATTGTACAAATTTGAATTAATATTGAATTATTGGGACTGCACTTCAAAATCGAATTATCAAAAATTATTTTCCAATACATCCACCAAACTTAAATCCATAGCCGCTAATATTTCACCCATTTCAATATCATGGTTTTTGGCGCTTAAGTATAGTCCTTTAAATAAAAAATTGAATGAATCCTTTAAATTAATATCCGTTACATTTATTTCGAGTACACGCCATTCTTGCTGAGCATTGATAATAGTTCGCTCAATAGTTGACCAATCAATGTTGTCTTGGCTTAAAAGTGCCAAAACTTTAAATCCCAAATAATCTAAATGTTCAATTCGTATTTGGTTTTCAATTTTCTTTGCATCAGCAAAATTGGTGACATTGTATTTAAAGATTTCTGTTGAAACCAATGCTGTTTGTGTGTAATTTTTTTCCTTAATAAATGTTTTTAGCGCTTCTATTTTAGGATTAAGACCACTCAAGCTTTCTGAAGTAAGGTTGTTTGCAAAAACAGATTCTTTGGTCGCTGTTTCAATTTTAGCCAAAGATTTTAAAACACCTTCTTCATCTTGATTGAGCGCAAACTCTGTCATATCTTCAAATGGCGAAAGAATTTGGTCTAAATGATCAAATATCATTTTGTTTGGATTCGCTTCAACTTCATTTTTTACCGATTCAACATTTATTTGATTGTCTTTTGTTTTTTTTTGTTGACAAGATTGTGACATTACCAGGACAAATCCAAGCATTAAAATTGCTGTTTTTTTCATTTTTCAAATTTTTAGAAATTAATATTAATGTAAAATTGCCACTTAATTTAGCATACATTTTGAATTAATTAACAGGATAGTTTTTTTTATTAAAAAGCAACCTTTTTTAGTCTGATTTCCCCCTCCATTTTATACGATACCCAACATTCCACTCAATAAAATCAGAAGTTTGAAAATCATAATCACGTAAAGTAATCCCAGCAAAGAAATTATCTGAAAAATGATATTTTAATCCTATTCGTTGGTGAAAAACCGGGGTGTTATTTTTCAAATTTTTACGATATAAATAAAATGAAGGTTGTAAAATTAACGAAACTTTATTTACAATTAGTTCATAGGATGGATAAATACTCACTTGAAGCTTATCCGAAAAAGGACTATCCAAGGCGTCTAGTTCATTATTTTCAACAGCAACTTGAGCGTCTAGTGCTCCATTATATGAAACAGACATTCCAATTCCTAATTTAGATTTATAACTTACTTGCTTGTTAAATACGGTTGAAACACCAAGAACCGGGAAATTTAAACCTTCATATTTTTCAATAATATCAATAGTTGCATCTTCAAAAATCACATTTTTAATTCCACCAAAAAATGTAATTAACCATTCATTTTCTTTTTCATATTTGGGAATTTCACTTTTTATAAAATGTAGACGATCCGCAAAATTATATTTTAAACTTACTTTTGGACCAATCGTATTTATGCCTTTATTTGGTTTTTTTAAAGCTCCGTTTGAAAAATGGGTTAGTGAAAAGCCAGTTTCTAAATCTAATTTTTTTGTTAAATTGTATTGTAAATTTAAACCTGCATCAATATAAAAAGATTCTCCGGCGCCAATAGAAATGTTGTATTGATTGTTAACAGGATTAAAAGATTTCCAATTAAAAGTAGCTCCAAAGCCAAGTTCATAGTTAAAAGTTAACTTATTCCACCGTTTAAAAGGAGCATTAAAAAATCCATAAATAGCAAAAGGAGTTCCAATCTCTTCAGGGTTATGAAAATCTGCCATATAAATACCAATACCGTAATTTGGGTACTTAAATAATTGCTCCCATTGGTTTTTACCAGTAGTTTGTTTGGCGAGTTTTATAGTGAATGATTGGAATGCATTTATGATATCCTTTTCGGCATTTACACCTTTTATAAAATCGTTTGTAGCAAAAACATAACCATTTTGGTATCCTGTTTGAAGGGATATATTTTTAAAAAAATTATCTTTTAATTTCTTATCCGATTGTGAATACGTAATAAAAGGGATCATTAATAAAAGCAATGCAAATTTATTCATTTTCAAATATTTCGGTATTATTATTTTTTATGGTTTATTGATTTGTTCTTAAGTTCTTTTATCAAATGTTATTTTTAATATTTCAGCCATTTTATTACTCCAGGCATCCCAGTTTAATTCTGCTTCAAATTTTTCTCGAGCGATTCCAGACATTTATTTCAATTTTAAAGGATCATCTAAAAGAGATTGAATTGTGTTTGCATATTCATCAGGAGTAGCGTCAAGTGGAAATGCAAATCCATTTTCACCGTTTTTAATTATTGAACTTACCCCTCCAGTATCTGTGGTTATTACAGGGATTCCAAAAGCATTTGCTTCACAAAAAACAATTGGAGTACAATCAGCTCGTGTTGGAACAAATAAAAGATGTGTATTAAATAAAATATTTAAAAAATTATTGAATTCCTTAGGGTTATTTTTATCTATAAAAGGTATTATTTTTATTTTTGAATTACTTTTTAAATTTGGAGGTTTACAACCAATTATTGTAAGTGACACATTATGTCCGTTTTCTATTAAAATATTATATGTTTCTAAAACAATATTACCGCCTTTTCTTTTCCAATTAACACCTATAAAGAGTAAATTAATTGCAGCATTAAATTCTTTAACCAAATCAGATTTTGCAGGTATAAAATCTAAATTTGCACCAAATTTTACTGTAAAAACATTCTCTTTAAGGGCTTTGTAATTAATTATCACATATTCAGCAGCCCAATTTGAAGAATAAACTTGGGTTAAAGAATTATTTATTGCTTTTTGTTCGATGCCATTAGATTCTTTAAAAGACATCTTTGAAAGATTCGAAAAATTACTATAATAATTTGTAATTTGCCCAAAAGAAGTGTCTGATAAATAACATATTGGAATTGCAGTTTTTAAATATGCTATTTCTGCTGAACCAGCTGGAGCAAAAATTACATCGAACCTCATCTTTTTAAGCTTTGTTTTAATTTTATATGCATAAAACTTACTTAAAACGATACTATGAGATTTCTTATATTTTTTGAAGAAAATTAAAAAATTAAATAATGTAATTATTAAAAGAATTATTTCAATAAAAATATTCTTATGAATTGGTCCCAATGCTATTACTTCATCAAATTCATTTTTAAGAGATTGGTACATTTTATAATGTGTACCAGACCAACTTTTTTTATCTAACGGATTTTTTGCTGTCAAAAATCCAACTGTTATGCTTTTATTCATCTTGATAAACATTAAAAGTTGTAGAAATTCCTTATACTAAAAGTTTTATAATTGATAGGCAAAATAGAACCCATACGATCTTTCTTTAATTTGAGGAATAAATGTTATGTTTTTCGATTTTTTAAATGGATTAAATTTTTTGAAGGGCTCAAAATGATACACTAATTTTGTTACTAGTATTCCAATTCCAGCTCCCACTAAAACATCAGATAACCAATGCGCATTATTTACCATTCTAAATGCTCCTGTAGTAGTTGCAAAAGCATAACCACTATATGCAATTAATGGTTGTGTATTTTTAAATTCTTCATATAATACCGCAGCATTTGTAAAAGCAAAAGAAGTATGCCCAGATGGAAATGATTCTAACTTATCATCGCCATTGGGTCTTCTTTTATCAATACCATTTTTTAACTTATACGTAATAAAGTCAGAAATAATTATTGCAATTGTAAGATTTTTTGTTTGATCAAACCAATGGTTTTTAGCTTTTACGCCAGCTATATCTGCCATATACATTTCAGCAATTGGAACATACCTTAAATAATTATCGATTGGTAAATTATAATTATTTCCAACGCTATTTCTCAATTCCTTTTGAAATTCTTTTTCAAAATGACTATTACTAATAATAACTCCCAATCCTATTAAAGATGTTGGTACTACAATTTGTTTGAGAAAATTTTTTGGTTTTATCGTGTCATTTAAAATGTTGCTATTATTCAAGTTTTGCTCTTGTGATGTCACAATATTAAAACACAAAAGTGTTAAAATTAAACTGAAGTAAATTTTCATCTGTTTATATTTTATTTTTTATTGGTACAGCTGCTGCCTGCCTGTCGGTAGGTAGGTTCGCCATTAATCATTTCTGTGTGTATCAAAACTTGTTATGCTCGTTTCATTATATTTTCCTTTTATTATTATTGATTGAAATAATTACTTAAATAAATCCCATTGAAACCCAATTTGTATCACGTGGTATTTAGTGTCTATATGAGGGCCTAATCTAAACAAAGTCCAATGCCCTGATGTGTCTACCACAGTTTTTCCTACAGGTGCTGAAATATTGTCTGCATCTCGTGTAAGAATGTACTTAAATTCCGCAAATGTTCTAAGTCTTTTTGATATTGGAAAATTGACACCATAACTAACCTGAATACCTGATCGAATATTACGTTGTAAACCGCGGTTTATCTCAGTTAAAACAGCACCATAACCTACACCAATATAACTATATCCATTATTAAATTGAAGATTTGTATCAGGTGAAGTAAAAGGAAGTGAAAATCGCTTCATCAAATTTATATAAATAGCTTTTCTACTTTGTTCTGTACTATTAAATAAAGGTATTTCACCAGTTAAAAATTCTTTTGCAATACTATTGTGTTCCCATCTTAAATATTCTAGTCGTAGCCCAAATTCATTTTTCCAATAAGTTAAATGAAGATTGCTAACATTAGAAACATTGCTTTGGACATAGGTTGTTTTAATATACTGATTTAACACTCCTTGGCTGTTATATTGTTTGAATTTCAAATCCTGTCTTCCTGGTATTTGAGGACCTATTGAACCGCCTATTGAAAATTGACTATAAGAAAATTGGACTGAGGAGATTGATAAAAACACGACTATTATTAAGGGTTTTATATTGTCTTTCTTAAACTTCAAAACTGAGTTTTTTATTAATTTAAAAAGTTATTTGGGCATAAACACCGTAGTGTTTATCATCTATAAGTGGAACAACCGACATTCCTTTTATTTTTTTAAACGGGTTGAAGTTTTTAAATGGTTCAAAATGATATACCATTTTTGTTACTAAAAGCCCAACACCTGCGCCAACCAACACATCAGACAACCAATGTTTATTATTAATCATTCGAAATGCACCAGTTGTAGTGGCAAAAGCATAACCACTATAGGCCAAAATAGGTGATGAATCTTCAAATTCATTATATAATACAGCTGCATTTGTAAATGCCAAAGTTGTATGGCCTGACGGGAATGAATGAGGAGATCCATTTGGTCTAGTTTTTTGTGTAATTCTTTTTAAGCCGTGTGTAATAGTTGAAGAAATTAAATTTGAAATAAACAAATATTTTGTTTGATCAAACCAATGATTTTTAGCTTTTATCCCATAAATATCAGCAATGTACATTTCGGCAACTGGCACAAATTGTAAATAGTCATCTACAGGTAAATTATAGTTATTTCCTACTTTGTTTCGTAAATCTGTTTGAAATTTTCTTTCAAAATGACTATGATTAACCAAAACACCTAATCCAATTAAACTAACAGGAACAATACTTTTTTTGAATATACTTTTAGTTTTTATGGTATCGGGAAGTTTAAAAGGAGCTTTTTGTTTTTGATTATTAAACGATTGACCACTTACATTCCAAAGATTTAAAAAAAGTATAAATACAATTATATTTGAGGTAATTCTCATTGGTTTTTATAATTTCACCAAAAGAATTACACAAATTTGAATTAAATTTGAATTTTAAGCACTTCTTAAAACTTTATCATTTTTTGTTTTAGTATAAGCAAAATTAACTGACCTTGGACTAAGCCAACTTCTATTAAGTGGAACATGTATATAATATTGCACAAGTTTATAAAATAAAATTATATTCATTTTAAACTTAGGAATGAAGAATAAAAGTAAGCCTAAAATGGCAAATAAAAAATTTTCAAACAAAATAGTGAGCATTAAAATAATTTGAAAAAAATAACGAGAGATACCTTTAAAGTGTTTATCTATATACACATGGTTAGAAATAATGACTTCAGCTTTTGTTAAGGCTTTTAACTCTAAATTAATTCTAGAAGAGCCTCCGTGTTTATGTGTTATTGAAGTGTTTTGTAGAATTACGATTTTACCACTTAAGTTTTGAATTCTTTTACAAATATCAACATCTTCAAAATATAACCAAAAATCTTCACACCAGCCATTGACTTTTTCAAACCATATTTTAGGGATTAAGAATATAGAACCAGAAGCCCAATCGGGAAATACTTGTTCTTTATTAGTACTAAATTTTTCATTTAGATTCTTTTTATTCAATAATCGAAACATAGAGCGTGTAATTCCAAAAAGGGTAAATTCAGTTGGAAAAAACTTTTGAATATCTTGTTTTTTTCCATTTTCATTTAGTTGCTGACAAGAAACAACACCAAAATTATCGTTATTTTTTGCTGCATTAAAAAGGTTAAGAACAGCCGTTTTAGATATAATTGTGTCTGGATTTAAAAATAGAAAATAATTTCCTTTCGCTTTTTTAACACCTAAATTATTTCCGTGTGAAAAACCATTATTAGCTTTATTTGCATAAAATAAAAAGTTTGGAAATTGTTTTTTAAATTCATTTAATTTATTATCGTTTAAACTGTTATCAATAATAATGATTTCAAAAGTAAATTCATTTTGTTCAATTATTTGTAATGATAACAAACAGTTTTTAAGCAAACCCCAACTACAATAGTTTACAATAATAATTGAAATATCCATTTTTGTTTTGTCTTAAAAGTTATAAGACAAACTTAGAAGCCAATTTTGAATTAAATTTGAACTGAATATGAATAAAATGTGAATTTTAAAAAGTTACAGTAAATGAATGTGCATTATTTTCATATTTATATGAAATTGACCAATTATTAATGTCTACTATTTTTTTAACAATTGCCAATCCTAATCCATTTCCTTTTTCAGAAGAACTAGCTTTTGAAAATCGATTAAAAAGAGATTCCGATTTTATGGCAGAAGAAATTCCTGTATTTGAAACCGTAAATTTATTATTTGCTATATAAATTGAAATATTTCCATTAATTACATTATGCTGAATTGCATTTAATAGGAGATTACTGCATAGTATTTCTGTAAAACCTTTGTTGGCACTTATATTAATTACACCGTTAATATGTGATTCAATATGAATATTTTTTTGAATTGCTTGTTCTTTAAAAAACTCCAGTTGTTTTTCAATGATTTCTTTAATTTGAAAACTCGTTATTTCATTCAAATTGTTTTTCTCAATTTTAGAGAGCGTCAATAAATTTTTGTTCAATCTATTTAAACGAGCAATGCTATCATTCAATGATTCCAGCAATTCAGCCTGACCTTTTGTAATATCAGACCGTTGCATTAAAATATCAATTTTACCTTTAAAAACTGCTATTGGAGTTTGCAATTCGTGCGCGGCGTTTTCCACAAATTCCCGTTGATTTTCATAAATAATATAATTATTTTGAATAAGTTTTTCAATACTTAAATTAAGGCGATTAAATTCTTCAATATTTGTTTGTTTTAAGTGTAATTTGTTTGGGTTGTCAATTTTAAAAGCTTCAAATTGGGCTAAGTTTTCATAAAAAGGTTTCCATATTTTAATAGAAATTTTATTCGTAATAATTCCTAAAACAATAAGTAATAAAGTGATTAAAATAAAAAATAAAAAAGCAATACTTATTATTAAATCTTCTGATTCAAAAAGGCTAATTTTAGTAGTAAAAATGTAATTGTTTTCACCAATTTTAATTGGCGTTTCTAATTCTCTATAAGGTTCTAATTCTTGCTCAATTTCACTAAAATAGGTTGTATAAAACATAGTATCACGTTTTATCGGATAATATTGTTTTATTTGTTGTGTCGTATTGAAATTATTCCAAACAGGTAAATTTTCTTCTGTTAATTTTGGAAGCATTTTTTCAATAAAATCTTCTTTGTAATCAACCAAAGTTTCATCTATGTTATTAATATACATCCATCTTGAAAAAATATAAAATATAGGTGCAATCACAATGAAAATTATAATTGCAAAAATTAAATAAATTTGTTGGGTTTTATGTAATAATTTTTTACTCATTTTGCCATTTATAGCCTAAACCATATACTGTTTTTATATAATCTACAGCATTTGCACTTTTCAATTTTTTTTTCAAGTTTTTAATATGCGCGTACACAAAATCGTGATTATCTAACATATCTGCCATATCTCCTGAAAGATGCTCTGCAATTGCACCTTTAGACAACACACGATTATGATTTCCAATTAAATATAACAACAAATCAATTTCTTTTTTAGTGATTTCAACTAATTTATGGTTCACTTTTACTGTTTTGGATTGTAAATCAATTTCAATTTCATTAAAAGTAACAATATTACTGCCACCAAATTGTTTTCGCCTAATTAGTGCTTGTATTCTTACCAATAGTTCTGATAAATGAAATGGTTTCGTTAGGTAATCATCAGCTCCCAAATTAAACCCTTCTATGCGAGAATCCAAGGTTTCTTTTGCAGATATAATAATAACTCCATCTGTTTTATTTTGTTTTTTTAGTTCTGTCAATATCTCTAATCCATTACCATCAGGCAGCATAAGATCAAGTAGAATACAATCATAATCATAGTTTGAAATTTTATCAAGCGCTGTGGAAAATTTATTGGCCCATTCACATACAAATTCATTTCCATTCAAATATTCTTGAATGCTTTTTGCTAATTCCTGCTCGTCTTCTATGAGTAATAATTTCATCTGTTTAAATTTTAATTATTAGTGATAACAGCTGCTGCCTGTGGTCTAGCCTCCTATTAATCATTCCTTTGTGTCAAAATTTATCGCGCTCATTTTATTTGTTAAATATATGTTTCAATACTGAATAAAATTTGAATTAAGGATTCGCTTTTGAATTGCAAAAAATTAATGGTTTTAAATAGGTGATAAATTTTAACAATTATGGCTACTTTATCTTAATATAAATCGTATTCTTCATTGATATGGGTGAATTTATTTTCCATAAGTGAAAGATTGCTACACTGCGCAAGCAATGGCGGTTTACTGTCGATAAATAATTACAGGAAAAATTTCTCCTTTAATAAAATTACTGCGATTATCCGGCAATTCCAAAAAAGCGTCGGCATCGGCTAAATTGGCCAAATCGCCCGAACCTTTTCCGGCAACCGGCGTTGCCATTAATTTGCCTTCATCCTGATTTAATTTTACCTGCAAAAAATAAGTCAGTTCTGGTTTAAAATAAAAATCTTCACTTAAAATTGCCTGTTGTGTGTTTTCAAAAGTCAATCCGGCGGATTTATAATACCACGGATAAAAATATTTTAAGCAATTCACAAAAGTCGCCACCGGATTTCCAGGGAAAGCGAAAACTATGCTTCGGCTGCGCTCAGCAACCTTTGCTTCCAAGTTATTTTCAAGATTTTTTTTACCAAACCAAAATGGTTTTCCCGGACGTTGTTTTACCTCGTGAAAAAGTTTATTTACACCCAATTGATCTAAGACTTCCGGAATAAAATCGAATTTTCCTTTAGAAACCGCTCCGCTAAAAATCAGCACATCATAGTCATTTAAATAAACTTCAATTTTTGTTTTTAGGATTTCCTTGTCATCCAAAATATGGGCAGTATCTGCTTTTATTTTCAATTTTTCCAACAGCGAAACCAAGGTGAAAACATTGCTTCTTCTGATTTGGTGTTCGGCCGGATTTTCGCCAACTTCCACCAATTCATTGCCTGTTGAAATCACCATCACTTTTGGCTGTTTCGCCACTTGCACCTTGGTTTTCCCAACGGTGGCAAAAACGCCAATTTCAGCAGGAGAAATAAACGTGTTTTCTTTAATCAGTAAGTCGCCCTGTTTTTTGTCGGTTCCTTTTAAATGAATATTTTGAAAGCCTTTTACAGCTTCTAAATTGATGGTTGCAAAACCGTTTTCTATGGTCAACAATTCATATTGTATTACAGCATCGGTATTTTTTGGAAGCACGGCGCCAGTCATCGCTTCCAAACAGTTGTTAGTATTTTGAAGCGTTAACTGCTTGCTTCCTGCAGCCAGAATTCCTTCAATTTTAAAAGCTCTTTGTCCGTTATTAAAAGATTCCGAAGAAATGGCAATTCCGTCCATGCTTACCCTGTCAAATGGCGGAAAATCGCGATCGGCAAAAATATTTTCCTTTAAAATTCTTCCGGAGGAATTTAAAAAATCAACTTCTTCAATCCCATAATTTTCAGCGCAATTTAAAACGATTTCTAATGCTTTGTTTACGGTGATTAAGTTCATATCTACTAATTATTAAGGCTTTACTTTTATTTTATGAAAACTTATGGCGGATTAAATTTTTATTTTAAACTTTGTAAAACAGCCATTACACAAAGTTGCACAAAGAAAATACACAAAGATTCACAAAGTTCAGCAAATTTAAATTTGTGGCAAAACCATTTTAAATGTCAATTGTCAATTGATTTACCCGCCAATAGTGGACATACTTTCCGAAACGGCGCTTCCCCTTGCAGCTTCAGCAATAAAACCATTTTCGGGTTTATGATGAACGGTATTTATAAATAGTTGCTTCAATTCATCATTGCTTGCACCATTTCTTATAAAATCCCGTACATTAAAAACGCCGCCATCAAACAAACAGTTTTTAAACATTCCTGTTGAAGTAATGCGAATTCGGTCACAATCGTTGCAAATAGTGCGTGTAAACGCTGGGATAATACCGAAAGTTCCCTGATAATTTGGAATGCTATAATTTATGGAAGTGGAAGATTTTTTGGAAATCATCGGTTCAATTTCCGCGTAATGACTTTTGATGTGATTCAGTATTTTTTTAAAATTCCAAACTTCGTCCATAGCTCGTTGCCCTTTTCCGTTAAAAGGCATTTCTTCAATAAAACGAACGGCGATGTCTTTATTTTTGGTGAGTTCTATAAAATCGATAATCTCATCGGTATTTACGCCCGATTGCACAACGACGTTTAATTTTAATTTTAAATTGCTTTTTTCGAGTTTTTCAAAAGTGTCATAAACATTGTCAAAAACATCTCGTCGGGTAATTTTTGCGAATTTTTCCTTTTGAAGGCTGTCCAAACTTAAATTGACAGCTTTGATTTTAAACGCTTCTAATTTGTCGATATAATTTGAGATTAAAGCACCGTTAGTGGTGATATTGATTTCATCGAGTTTGTCATTGAAAGACAGTGATTCCAAAAAATTGATAAAATCTTTTCGCACAAAAGGTTCTCCGCCTGTTAAACGCACTTTATTCACGCCCAATTCAGAAAGCACGCGCGTAATTCGGTACATTTCTTTATAGGAAAGCAGTTCTTTTCTGTCAACAATGTCAATTCCTTGGGCTGGCATACAATATTGGCAACGCAAATTGCAGCGGTCGGTGACTGCCAATCGCAAATAGGTAATTTTTCTTCCGAATTTATCTAATAACTCCATTAATTCAGGATAATTTTATTTCTTCCTAACGTTAAAACTTCCTCTTTTTCAAGTTTGCCCAAAATTCTTGATATGGCTTCGCGAGAAACTTTTAAATCGCGCGCAATGTCAAAATGCTTTTTATTGATGGTATTTTCATTGGTTGTTAAACTAATGTATTCTAAATATTTTAACAATCTGAATTCCAAATTTTCAAAAGCGAGGTCATTAATTTTTTCAATTAAAAAAGCTGTTTGCTGCTGATTCAACATAAAATAAAAAGTACGCCAAGTGTTATATTTTAAAAACCACGAAATTACAACTTTCGCCGGAATCGCTATGTACATTAAGTTGCTTTCGGCTTTTAGCCTAATATCGCATTTTTTATTTTCAATTGCATAAGTAATGGCAATTGCACTGGTTTGTTTAGGCGTTAAATAATGCAAAAAAATACCGTTTCCTTTTCCGTCACGACGTTTCACTTTTACAATTCCGGAAACAATTAAGGGAATAAACTCAATATCCGTTCTAACATCCAAAATTATTTTATCGGCTTCAACAGATTTTAAAATACCATTGTTGCAAATTTCAGTTCGTAAATTCTCCTCAAATACTTCAGAAAAATTGGCTGCAACAATGTCGTGTATTTTCATCTGTTTAAATTTTATTTTTTAGCGGTAATCCCGAAAATTCGGGACTGTTCGCTATTAATCATTTCCTTGTGTATCAAAATTTGTTATGCTCGT
>PHDE01000245.1 GCA_002842505.1 Bacteroidetes bacterium HGW-Bacteroidetes-3
CAATTAAAGGGGAAACTTTTGAAATGCCTTTAGAGCGTAAAGCACCCGGCGTTATTTTCCGTGAACCCGTAACTGAACCATTACAAACAGGCCTTAAAGCGGTTGACGCTATGATTCCGGTTGGCAGAGGCCAACGTGAGCTTATTATTGGTGACCGTCAAACCGGAAAATCAACGGTTGCAATTGATACTATCATCAACCAAAAAGAATTTTACGATGCCGGTGTTCCGGTTTATTGTATTTATGTTGCCATTGGCCAAAAAGGGTCAACAGTGGCAAATATTGCAAGTTTATTTGAAGAAAAAGGCGCAATGGCTTACACCACAATTGTGGCTGCCAACGCATCAGATCCTGCTTCCATGCAGGTATATGCTCCAATGGCAGGTGCTGCAATTGGTGAATATTTTAGAGATACCGGCCGCCCAGCATTAATTGTTTATGATGATTTATCCAAACAAGCAGTTGCCTACCGTGAAATTTCCTTATTGTTACGTCGCCCACCGGGACGTGAAGCATATCCTGGTGACGTATTTTATTTACACTCCCGTTTATTGGAACGTGCCGCAAAAGTAATTAATAATGATACCATTGCTTCACAAATGAATGATGTGCCAGCTTCATTGGTTGGAAAAGTAAAAGGAGGAGGTTCATTAACGGCCTTGCCAATTATTGAAACTCAGGCAGGTGACGTATCGGCTTATATTCCAACAAACGTAATTTCTATTACCGACGGACAAATTTTCTTGGAGTCCGATTTATTTAATTCTGGTGTTCGTCCGGCTATTAACGTAGGTATTTCAGTTTCTCGTGTTGGAGGAAATGCCCAAATTAAATCGATGAAAAAGGTAGCGGGAACTTTAAAATTAGATCAGGCGCAATTTCGTGAGCTTGAAGCATTTGCAAAGTTTGGATCCGATTTGGATGCAGCAACATTGAACGTTATTGAAAAAGGCAAGCGCAACGTTGAAATTTTGAAACAAAATGAAAGTGATCCATTTAAAGTTGAAGACCAGATTGCCATTATTTATGCAGGTTCCAAAAATTTGTTGAGAGCTGTTCCTGTTGAAAAAGTTAAAGAATTTGAACGTGATTATTTGGCGTACCTAAATGCAAAACATAGAGATGCATTGGATTTGTTAAAAGCAGGTAAATTAACCGATGAGGTAATTGATACATTAACAAATGTTGCGAAAGAAATTTCAGCTAAATACCTTTAAATAGCTATTAGAATTAAGTATTGGGAATTGAGACAACAATTTTTCTTAATTCCCAAGACTAACTCAATACCAAATTAATAATGGCAAACTTAAAAGAAATACGAAACAGAATTTCATCCATTGGATCAACAATGCAAATTACCAGCGCCATGAAAATGGTGTCTGCCGCAAAGTTGAAGAAAGCACAAGATGCAATTACCCAAATGCGTCCGTATGCCAATAAGTTGACAGAACTTTTACAAAGTTTAAGCGCTACTTTAGATGATGATATTGACAATGTTTATGCAGATCAAAGAATTGTTTCAAAAGTATTGATTGTTGCAATTACTTCAAACAGGGGTTTGTGCGGTGGTTTTAATTCTTCTGTAATCAAAGGATCTGTAAAATATGTTGAAGACAATTATCAAGGCAAAAAGGTTGATATTTTTTCTGTCGGAAAAAAAGGATATGATATTTTATCAAAAAATTTCACAGTTATTGAAAAACACAATGAAATATTTGATGAATTGACTTTTGATAATGTTGCCGTAATTGCCGAGAAAATTATGAGTTTGTTTGCGCAAGGGAAATATGATAAAATTGAATTGGTGTACAATCGTTTTAAAAATGCGGCAACCCAAATATTAACAATAGAACAATTCTTGCCAATTGAACTTGTTGAAGTTGTTGGCACTGAAGGTAAAAAAAATGTAAACACAGATTATATTTTTGAACCAAATAAAGCGGATATCGTATTGCAGTTAATACCAAAATCGTTAAAAACACAGTTGTATAAAGCAATTAGAGATTCTTATGCTTCTGAACATGGAGCTCGTATGACAGCGATGCACAAAGCAACGGACAATGCAACAGAATTGCGCGACGATTTAAAATTAATATACAACAAAGCCCGTCAAGCTGCCATCACCAACGAAATTTTAGAAATTGTTGGAGGGGCGGAGGCTTTGAACAATTAGGCGTAGCGATAGCGGAGCCAAATTTCACAGGGGCGGAGGCTTTGAACAATTAGGCGTAGCGATAGCGGAGCCAAATTTCACAATGGCGGAGGCTTTGAACAATTAGGCGTAGCGATAGCGGAGCCAAATT
>PHDE01000063.1 GCA_002842505.1 Bacteroidetes bacterium HGW-Bacteroidetes-3
GTTTTTTTGTTCCTGCCATTGATTCCACCTATTTAAACGGAATGTTAACTTTGGAAAAAGATTTTCCCGAAAACATCTTTTTAATGATGGGTTTGCATCCCACGCACGTGAAAGAAAATTTTGAAGAAGAATTGGCTTTTGTGAAACATTGGCTAAACAAACGGAAATTTTATGCCGTTGGCGAAATTGGCATCGATTTGTTTTGGGATAAAACTTTGCTAAAGCAACAACAAATTGCTTTTAAAACCCAAATTGCTTGGGCAAAAGAAAAAAATATGCCCATCATCATCCATTGTCGAGATGCTTTTGATGAAATTTTTGAAGTTTTGGAAGAAGTGAAAGACGACCAACTTTTTGGCATTTTTCATTGTTTTAGCGGAAATTTAGAACAAGCCAAAAAAGCCATTTCCTACAATATGAAACTGGGAATTGGCGGCGTGGTCACTTTCAAAAATGGAAAAATAGACCAGTTTTTAGCTGAAATTCCTTTGGAACATATTGTTTTAGAAACTGATGCTCCTTATTTGGCGCCGGCGCCTTTCCGCGGAAAAAGAAATGAAAGTAGCTACATTACCAAAGTGTTGGAGAAATTGGCTGAAATTTACAACTTGCCTTCAGCAGAAATTGCTGAAATAACCACACAAAACTCAAAAAACGTTTTTGGAATTTAATCGGCGTTTTTTATAAAGAAAATAACCCGCTGCTAAAACAATTCCAGCAACTATGAACCAACCAAAATTATAAGACTTGTCAATTATAATTTCGGGTTCTCCAATATATACAAAACTAGCCCAATAATAAGGCGATTTTCTGCTTGAAATTATATTTTCGTCGTTCAAATAAGCCAATTTCGACTGGTGTAAAGATGCTGACTTATTGTTGTTTCTGCTGTAGTTTTTATAAAAATCAGACATTATTTTTTCTGTGGATTTGTCGTTTACTTGCCATAAAGAAACAATTAAATTTTTAACGCCGGCATACGAAAATCCACGCGCCAAGCTCATAGCGCCTTCTCCTTTTCTTAATGTTCCCAAACCGGTTTCACAAGCGCTTAACACCAATAAATCTGTTTGCAGGTTGTAGCCGTAAATTTCAGGTAAATACAAGGTTTCGTCATAAAATTCTATGGCCGGCGGCGTAAAATAATCGCCGGCAGTTGCGTGGGTCGATAAATGAATGACGGAATAATTGGAGGCAAGCTTTTCAAAAGTGTTTTTAGAAGCGTCCGATTTCAACAAAACAGCTCCATTCACTTCTTTTTCAATACTTTTGGCTTCCTGCAAGGTGTGGTTTAACACAGCTAAATTACGGTGGTTATTTTCAAAAATTGGAAAAAACCCGATAAAATTATTTTTGTGATTTTGTGTTTTTTCACTTTCATTCATTAAAATGGTTGCCGAATAAGCATAACTAATGGCGCTTTTTTTAATTAAATACGGCAATTTCTCAAAATTAACAATGGCGATTTTCTCTGTAATTAAGGCATCAAAAGGCAAAAACGAAAACAATCCGTCGGGCACTATAATGATGTTTTTGTTTACCTGTGTGCCGATTAATTTTTTATACAATTTGTAGCCTAATGTCGTATAATTTTTCACATTATTTTGAAGCGCAACACCTCTTGGGTCGGAAAATAAATTTAAAAACGCTGAAATTTCCCCAATAAAAACAGCATCTTTCGCAATTTTAACCAAGGAAATAGGTTTGTTTTTTGAGATCGAAAATATATACACATTTTTATTCCCGTCAAAAAACTCCATAAATAGTTCGTTGTTTTTTAACAAGTTTTGCTTAATGTTTTTTGAAACCGCCAAGCTTTCATTTGCTGTTTTTAACTGTGGATATTTTGAATTAATTTGTTGTTTCAGCAATTGTAAACTATTGAAAATAGCATTGCGTTCTTTGGTTAAATCAGCTAACAAATTAACATTGGCCTCCTTATCTTTTAAATCTTCCACCACAATATTTTTATGAAGTTGCGCATTTTTAAAAAGCAATTCTTTCTCTTTTAAATACAAAGGATCGTTTTTTAGCATCGATTTTTCGGACGCGTTTTCTTTTGCCTCAAGCAACACCACAGATTTTGATTGTTCAGAAAATACAAAAGCCTTTTCAATCCAATTAATGTCTTTGGTTTGCAAAAACAATTCATAACATACATCAATGCAATTTTCGCTTCTGTTTCTGTTTTCCTGTTGCTGTGCCAATTTTGAATTTTGCGTTAAAAATGAAGTCCGTAACTCTTGCTCTACCTTAAATGCCAATTCATAATTTTCTATTGCTTCTTTGTAATTATTGACTTCAAAGAATAATGAAGCTCTACCGTCAAAAGCTTCTTTTAAAGTGTTTTCAGGATAAAAATAGGTGCTCGGCGGATTCTCATAAATAGTTTTAGGTTGATAATTAGGAACCAATGTACTTAGTGCTTTTTGATAAAAACTTAATGCCTTGTTAATTTCGTTTTTGCCGCTGTAAGCTTCCGCAATTTGATTGTAAATTTTAGCAACTTCCCTGTCGTTTTTTCCGAAAACTTGTATCGCGTTTTTTATGGCGCTTTCAAGTTTGGCAATTGCTTTGTCAAAATCGTTCTTTTTAAGATAACAACCCGCCAAAGTCTTGTCATTTCGAACTGAAATTTCAGCTTCATTTTGACTATTTAAGCGATTGGACTGCGCCACATTTTCTTCCGATTTTTGAACCGCTCCCAGCAGTAAATAATTAATGGCCAAGTCGGAATGTATTCTAGATTTCTCCTGATTTGAATTGGACAAATTTAAAGCCAATTTCAAATATTTTATTGCGGTTCCGTAGTCTCCTTTCGTTCTGAAAACAATCGATAAATTTGAATATCCGGCAATAATTTGATCTAATCTGTTTTCGTTTTTGGCTTTTTCAACAGTAATTTTTATAATGTCTTCCGCCCTTTCTATATCTCCCAGCCGGGTGTAATTATTTGCCAATGGCTTTAGGCAAAATTCAATAATATCAAACTTTTTTAGGTTGTTTTTTACATAAAAAGCATAGGCTTCCTCATACTTAATAATGGATTGGTCAATAAATCCGTATTGCTTTAAATAATAGGCATAATTGATGAAATAATAAAGTTTTGCCGTATTTTCGGTGTTATTTATCGGGTTTCGCCATAATTTTGCTTTAAGATTCTCGAAAATAGCCAAATTTTCCGCTGAAGGATTTTGCGCAAATTCATCTAAATGAACATAAATAAATTCGGATAAATTATTTTGCTGTTTGAGGGAATCAACATTTGAATTTGATTTTTGGGCAGCAATAGAAATACTTAAAAACACTAAAAATATAATAAGTTTGATTTTTAGCATTGCTTAAATTTATAATTTCCAGATGGCATAAAAATGAAGCTGCGCGTTCGGTTCCTTAAAATTGTAAATATAACGAAACCCTAAGCTTGGCCCAATTCGGGAAGCGCCAATGGTTATATCGCCAAAAACCCCATATTTTATATCGCTAAATGATGATTTTTCAGATATTGTTTCTGTTGAAAAAAGGCTATCAATTGGATCTCCAACCTGATTTTTAAAATAGGTAAAATAGCTTGAGCTTGAAGTACTGTTCACTTTGTTTGAAATGTCAAACGAAATTTGTGGTCCAACGCCCAAACCAAAAACGCCGTTTAAATTATAACGAAATGAAACCGGCACCACATCAATATTTAGTTTTGTATGCGCTGCATTTGTTTCGTCAAATTTAATTGCGCTGTCAATCACCGTTCCGTCTGCCATAAAAATTGGGCCTAATTGTTCGCTTGCGCTTTTAAAATCGGCAAATTTATGGGTGGCAACCATTAATTCAGCCTGCAAATATTTTTTGTAGGATTTATAGGGTGAAATTGTGGCACCAACAAAATAGGCTTTTGAATCTTTTAAATTGGGAAAACTATTGTACCCGGCTTTTGCGCCAATTGAAATTCCTGGGGAAAAACGGGAAGTTGAGGTATTTGTTATAATTGGCTCATTTTTATCAAAAATGATTTCCGTTTTGCTTTTCGATTTTTGCTTGTGGAAATCCTTTCCGAATTTCATTGAATAAGTCACAAAACCTTTGGTGGAATCTCTGTCGAACACTCCCTTTTGGGCAGTTCCAGGCAAATAAATATTTTTGAATTGAAATGAGATTTGGTCTTTTGAAATAATGGTGTCCAAACAGCTATAATTCACTTCTTCTTCAGGGCAAATTGGGCATTTCGGATACATATCTACAACTTCCAAAGTAGATTTATTCAACATTTCAGGAATATCAACATTTAGTTTTATCAATCTGGCCGGACCTTCCCCGTCATTTTGAAATTGCACTTTGTATTTTAGTCGTTTAAAACGAACCAGTCTGTAATTCAATCTTGTGTCATAAACCGCCATTTTATTTGGATCGTGTGAAGTCACAATTTCCATTTCTTTGGTCAGCACTTTGTGGGAATCATTGCCGCGTTCCGGTACATAAATACTTCGAATTGAAATAACCGCACTGGTGTCTTTCAGCATTTCTGGCGTTGTTTTAAAAGTGTAAAACATATTGCGCTCTTCATTTGGCTGAATATTATCGACTTCATAAATTTTAAAATCCCGATAATACATTTTTGCTTCTTCCAAAGAAAGCGGCAAATTTTGATTTAAATTATCATTTTCCTGAATATTTCCCTCCATAAAAGTTGAAATTCCTGTAGATTGAATCAGCTCATTTTTTGAAAGATACCGTTCATTATAGGCAATAATTTCTTCAGAAATCTCTTGTTCATTGTGATACAATCTTACGTCAACCAACTCGAAATTTTTGGCTTTGTATTTTTTTTCATTAAAAAACACGTAAATTTTTCCGTTTGATGGATATTCTTTATCATTTCCATAACTTAAAACCAACTGCATTTCCTCATCAGGAACGGGATCCCTGTTTGTTTGCAACCTAAATCCGTTATGTGCTGCCAATAAATATTGTTTTTCATTTTCAAAAATATCAAAACTTTCTTCATTTATGGAAACCTCTTTTGGGCGCGTTGTTGGCGGTTTTCCGTCATCGTAATTATTGGTAACCGAAAGTTGTGCTTTGTAATTTCCTTTATTTATATAAGTGTGAATTGGCTTTTCTTTAAAACTGTAATTTCCGTCGCCAAACTCCCAATAATACGTGTAAAATGCTTTTGGTGCGCCAGCAATTTGGTTGAGTTGCGGGGTTTCCGGAATAAAAGAAACTTTATTTCCGTTGATGGAATGGCCAATAGTTGCCGTTCTTGTGACCGTATCCTTTTTAATGGTTTGCGCCCCTAAAAACTGACTTAAAATAAAACTGAAAATAAAAATTATTTTTTTCGACATAACGTTACCATTTAAAACAAATATAAAAAAAGCATTTTAATAATGAAGATTTGAGGATTGCGTATGTTAGAATATTGGATTGTTAGATTGTTGAATCATTTTATTATTGACATTTCAGCAATAAATATTTCCCAAAAAACAAAATACTTACAAGCAAAACGCTCCCGCCAATTTTGGGGGAGCGTTAACATTAACAGATTGCTAAATTTGTAGGGATTATGGCAATCCGTTAATCAAGGATTCCAAAGCAGCCTGTGAGATTGGGCTTAAACTTGGAATCACTTCAATATGGTTTTGCACGATGGTTGCGCCTTGAATGGCGTAATTCAATTGGCCGTTAATTTCAGCCACCATTATAATGTGCACTTGCAATCCAACCGGAATTAATCCGTAATGTTCCGTAAACATTTCCAAAGTTGTGTTCCAAACATCCATTCTTGCCAAAGCTGTAGGTTCCCCGTCGTAAGATAGATACACCGCGCAATTATTTTGGTTAAACCCGTCCGGCACATCAATAAAAATCTCCGTTTTAGGGCCAGTAAAGCTGTACCATCTGTCAAGGTTTGTCCAGCCAAAATTGCCAATATTATAGTTGTAAGTCACAAAGGTTCCTGCTGCACCTTGTCCGTCTCTAACGCCTGCATTGTCAGTTTTTCCGTCGCCATCTTCATCAGCTTCCACCCAATCGCAGGTTGCATCAATTCCATCACAATCATTATCTACGCCACCTGCCCTAAAAATTTGCATTCCGCCGTCTAAATCACCGGGCGCAATTGGTCGGCTTGTTACTGAAGCCATCTCTAGCAATGTTAATTTATTTGCGCCTTGTGTTGCGGCTACAAAAAATTCCCCAGCCGATTTTAAAGTCTCTTTCTCACCGTTGGCACGTTTGCCTAAAGTAGACCTGTTTTTTAACAACATAGAAGCTTTGTCATAAATTTCAATCAATTGCACGGATACATTTCCTGTTACGGGCGTTCCGTTCAACCCAAAAGAATTTGGCAAAAATGCAATTTGTGTTCCTTGTGTTCCTGTAATAACGCCTCCTGTTGAAGCATCTAAGGTAAATTCTTCAACTGCATCAGCTCTATTGTCGTTAAAACGAGCCGTTAAAGCCGCACCATCCGGTTGGGGCTGTAAGTCAATAATTTCATCATTGTTATTGTCGCAGCTCGCAAAAATTGCAAGTATGCTCAATCCCACTACATTTTTTAAAATACTGCTCACCATTTTACTATTTTTTAAGTTGGTGAAATTTTGTGTTTGTGTTTTCATAATTATTAAATTTTAATTGTTTTTAAATTCGATTTACACTTACATATCAACAGGTTTTAATTTTTGTTACCCTTTTTTCTGAAAAAAAATTTAAATTAGCCTTTCCTAACAATTTAAAATGAACCAAAAACCGCACGAAGACCAAGTATATATTGAAGCATTGCTGAAAAATGACAGCAAAGTACTTTCAAAAATATATACGAAGTTTTCCTATAAAATTGTGTCGTTTGTAAAAAACAACAGCGGAAATACCGATGATGCACAAGATATTATCCAAGAAACATTGGTAACCATTTATCACCAAGCCAAAGAAAAAAATTTAATATTGACTTGTCCGTTTGATGCCTACTTTTTTTTATTGTGTAAAAGAAGGTGGTTAAATGAACTTAAAAAAAGAGGAAATAACAGGGTAACAATTGTCGAAGAAATGACATCTATTACGGAAGAACAAGAACAACAAGTTGAAGAAACCGAGATTTTTGAACTGCAACATCAATTATTTGAATCTAAATTTAAGGAATTGGGCAAAAAATGCCAAGAATTGTTAAAAGCCACTTTTAAAATAAAATCGATGGAAGAAGTTGCGAAATTTTTGGGAGTAAGTTATGGATATGCCCGCAAGAGCAAATCGGAATGTATGGGCAAATTAACCCAGCTTGTAAAAAATTCCAAAGAATACCATCGTATAAAATCGTAGTAAAATGCAAAAAGAAAGATACATAAGGTTCGACCGATATTTAAATAATGAACTTTCCAAAGAAGAATTAAAATCTTTTGAAGAAGAATTAAAATCTGACCACGATTTTAAGGAAGATTTTGAAATTTACAGCGCCTTAGAATCTTCATTGGGTTCAAAATTGAAAAATGAAGAAGAAGAAATAAAACTCAGAAAAACTTTATCAGATTTAGGTTCCCAACATCTAAAACAAGTTGAAAACACTAAAAAAGAAACCAAAGTAATCTCCTTGTTCCGCTATAGAAATTTAATGGTTGCCGCAAGTATTGCATTGCTCATAGGTTTTTTCCTATTCAATAATGGCAAACCGGTTTATGGTGATTTTGCACAGCACAATTCTCTGGAATTGGCAGTAAGAGGCGATAACAATTACGCCATTTCAAAGGCCGAAACTGCATTTAACTCAAAAAATTATGAAGAAGCGTTAAAGCAACTCAGCATTTTATCCAGCAACTATCCAAACGATCCCGAGATTAATTTATATCAGGGAATATGTCAATTGGAATTAAACAATTATGTTGAAGCCGAAGCTATTTTTGATGAAATAAGTGCAGGAAATTCATCACTTTCAACAAAAGCGATTTGGTACAAAGCTTTAACCTTTTTAAAGCAGAAGAAGTTTAATGAATGCAAAGAAGTTTTAAAAACCATTCCTGAAACTGCTGAAGAATACCAACAAGCAAAAAAATTATTGAAGAAATTATAAAGTCAGGCAAAATAGTCGCAGTTGGCAGAAAATTGAAATCTGCCGTAAAAATTAAACTCAAAATACATTTTTTTGGAACCTAACAAAACAGCCTATTGCAAAACACCCATCGGAACTGCTAAAATTGTGGGAAACGAAAATGGCATCAGCGCCGTAACCGTAGTAGATGACGACGTTGAAACTTCAGCAGAAATGCCAGAAATTTTAAAAGATTGCGTGCAACAATTGGAAGAATATTTTAATGGTACGCGCAAAGAATTTACGTTGAAGCTAAATCCGCAAGGAACCGATTTTCAAAAAAAAGTTTGGGGCGAATTGCTAAAAGTTCCCTTCGGAAAAACAAGAACTTATTTGGAACAGTCAAAAAAATTGGGCGATGTAAAAGCCATAAGGGCTGTGGCTTCCGCAAATGGTAAAAACCCAATTTGGATAATTATTCCCTGTCATCGGATTATTGGAAGCGATGGTTCGCTAACTGGTTATGCCGGAGGAATATGGCGCAAAAAATGGCTATTGGAACACGAAAATCCTTCAACACAACAGTCATTATTTTGAAAATTTAGCAATTTATTACCATTATTGATACTATATTTGTTCTTGAATTTAAAATTTAACCTATGAAAAAAATTACTTTATCAGCGCTATTATTTATTGTCGGGATTTCCCTTTTTGCGCAAGAGAATGAAAATCAAGCAATTTTAAGACAAAATGAAATAAAAATCAACATGTCCAATTTAATTGGCTTTAAATGGTTTGATGTTGCTTACGAACGCCTTTTAAATGAAGAATCTTCCATTGGCGTTGGAACACTTTTTAGTTTAGACAGCAAAAGTGAGGGTTTGGATGAATACCGAACTTTCTCCATCACACCTTATTATCGACAGTTTTTTTCCAGCAAATATGCGGAAGGATTTTTTGTGGAAGCTTTTACGATGTTACATTCCGGAAAAAACTATAACTATGATTACTATAATGACCAAAATCAAAACAACTATAAAGATAAATACACCGATTTGGCTGTAGGGATTTCTGTTGGCGGAAAATGGGTGACTAAAAGAGGTTTTGTTGCGGAAGTTTATGCAGGAATTGGACGGGATTTATTAAATCAAAGTGATATTGAAGTTGTTGGGCGCGGCGGTGTTTCTATCGGTTACCGGTTTCAATAATAATCATATCAAAAAATAAAAACGCCATAATTATTTTAACTATGGCGTTTTTTTATGTTTATAATTTTTTCAGCTTACATTTTCATCAACCATTTTTTAACGTCAACTTCTTCTTTAATAATGTCGCGAAGTTCAGAAATTTTCACACGCTTTTGCGCCATGGTGTCTCTGTAACGAATGGTTACGGTGTCGTTTTCCAAGGTTTCATGGTCAACGGTAATACAAAATGGTGTTCCAACGGCATCTTGCCTTCTGTATCTTCTTCCAACGGCATCTTTTTCATCATAATCTACGTTAAAATCCCATTTTAAATCCTCCATAATTTTGCGCGCAATCTCTGGCAAACCATCCTTTTTTACCAATGGTAAAATAGCTGCTTTTGTAGGCGCCAAAACTGCAGGCAATCTCAATACAGTTCTTGTGGTGCCGTTTTCCAGTTCTTCTTCTTGCAAAGAATTTGAGAAAACCGCCAAAAACATGCGGTCTAATCCAATAGAAGTTTCCACCACATAAGGAATGTAATGTTCATTTAATTCAGGATCAAAATACTGCAATTTTTTGCCTGAAAATTTTTCGTGGCTCGATAAATCGAAATCGGTTCGTGAATGAATTCCTTCCAATTCTTTAAATCCGAAAGGGAATTTAAATTCTATATCTGCGGCGGCATCAGCATAATGCGCTAATTTGTCGTGGTCGTGAAAACGGTAATTCTCTTTGCCCAATCCCAAGGATAAATGCCATTTTAAACGGGTTTGTTTCCATTCTTCGTACCATTCTTTTTGGGTTCCCGGACGCACGAAAAATTGCATTTCCATTTGTTCAAATTCCCGCATACGGAAAATAAACTGACGTGCAACAATTTCATTTCTGAAGGCTTTTCCTGTTTGCGCAATTCCGAAAGGAATTTTCATTCTTCCCGATTTTTGCACATTTGAAAAATTCACAAAAATTCCCTGAGCGGTTTCCGGACGTAAATATAAATCCATTGAAGCGTCTGCTGAAGCACCTATTTTTGTCCCAAACATTAAGTTGAATTGCTTCACTTCCGTCCAATTTTTTGAACCTGACAACGGACAAACAATTTCCAATTCTTCGATAAGGGCTTTTACATCGACCAAATTTTCTTCAGCCAGAGATTTTCCCATGCGTTTTAAAATGGTTTCTCCTTTTGCTTTATAGCCTAAAACTCTTTCATTGGTCGCTAAAAATTGAGCTGCATCAAAAGAATCGCCAAATCGTTTGGCCGCTTTTTCAACTTCTTTTTCAATTTTATCATCCAATTTAGCTACATAATCTTCAATTAAAACGTCGGCTCTATATCTTTTTTTGGAATCTTTATTGTCAATTAAAGGATCGTTAAAAGCGTCGACATGACCGGAAGCTTTCCAAGTGGTTGGGTGCATAAAAATTGCGGCATCCAAGCCAACAATGTTTTCATGCATCTGCACCATAGCTTTCCACCAATATTCCCTGATATTTTTCTTTAATTCCACACCGTTTTGAGCATAATCGTACACTGCGCTCAAACCATCATAAATTTCACTGGATTGAAATACAAATCCGTATTCCTTCGCATGTGAAACTACTTTTTTAAATTGATCATCTTGATTTGCCATGCTGCAAAAATAGTAAAGGTTTTAACACTAAAAAACAAAAAAGCGGAAATAGCTTAAACTATTTCCGCCTAACAAATATTAAATAATATTAATTGGAGTTACTTTTTTATTTCAGTGCAATTTTAGTGGCTCCAACAAATTTGTTTTCAATGTAAATATTTACGGTATAAACTCCTGATTTAACGGAATTTTTATTTACTTCAACCAACGAAATTAAATCAATGGCTTCATTTAAATAATTTACCATGGAAAGATCGCTATAACTTACTTGTGTATTGTCATAAAGCGTAAACTCGCCCTTTGGCGCAATGGTTGTTCCATTGGCGTCTACAACTTGAATATAAACTTGGCGATCGCCTTGTTCCGCAATTTCATTTTTAACAATGGTTAAATTAATCCTAAAGGCATCTGTAGCGTTCGCTCTTGATGTTTCTACCAATTTTCCGTTATTCCGTTCTTTCATCGCGATTACTTTCGCTGTGCTTACTTTCAGTTCAGATCCAATGGCAACTTTTTGCGCCAATGTTAAATTTCGCATCGTTAAAGTGTCATTTTTAGCCAATTGCTTGGTAATTTTAACATTTGCACTGTCTAAATTAACGGTCAGCAGTTGATTTTGATTGGTTAAGGACTCGTTCAATAAAAATAATTTTTTGTTTGATTCTTCCAATTTAGAAATTTCGCCTTTATAACGACGCAACATACTGTAATTTACAACCTTTAAATTTTTGACAGAATCTCTTAAAGCAATAATTCTGTCTCTTTCAACTGTCAATTCTCCAGACAATGAGGTTTTTTGTGCAATAGCATCTTCATATTTAACAATAATGCTGTCTAAATTTTGACCTATTTCAATTTTTTCAGCTTCAATAGCATCGGTTAACTTTTTATGCTCACTGTTTGTGTAAAAAGTATACGCCAAAACAGCCAATAACAATACCGCTAAGGCTATAATTATCAGTTTGTTATTTGATTTTTTATTTTCTTCCATCTTTTAAAAATTTTATTATTCATACAAAACGCAATATTACAAAATATATTATGCCTAATTCCCTTTTTTTGAAGGTATTACTGATTATTCACCTTGAAATTCCCGAAATCCAATGATTTTAACCTTCTTTTTGTCGCATCCTAAATTTATATAAATTAAAAATGTACTTTTAATAAAAATCCCGCCATGAAAATTTTAAAAGATATTTTTTCGATTTTTTTTCCTGAAGCTTGTTTATGTTGCAATGACTTTTTGGCAAGTGGCGAATCGGTTATTTGTTTAACCTGCCGGCACGATTTGCCGCTGACCAATTTTAGTTTTGAAAAAGACAATTTAATTGAAAAATCCTTTTATGGAAGAATTCCTCTTGAAAACGCCACTTCATTGTTTTATTTCTTCAAAAAAGGAAATGTTCAACATTTAATTCATGAACTTAAATACAAAAATCAACAGCAAACCGGAACTTTTATTGGTGATTGGCTTGGCGAACAACTTATTGATAGTCATCGATTTAAAACCGTGGACTGTATTATTCCTGTTCCTCTTCATCCCAAAAAATTTAAAAAAAGAGGATACAATCAAGTGACCACTTTTGGTGAAAGTTTGGCTAAAAAACTGGACATTCCTTATTATGAAAACATTTTAATCCGCGTTTCTTCAACAAAAACACAAACAAAAAAATTGCGTTTTGACCGCTGGAAAAATGTACAGGAATTATTTCATGTCCAAAATAATTTCGCTTTACAAAACAAACATATTTTGTTGATTGACGATGTGATTACAACAGGCGCAACACTTGAAGCTTGTTATGAGGCACTAAAAAAAACGAAAAATTTAAAAATTAGTATCGCGTGTATGGCTTACACAAAATAAAACAGCAAATATTTAACGACCACTTATTTTAATGTGTTTTTTTAATAAAATAATTGTTATTTTGTATTTTAATAAAATAAAGCATGAGGAATTCTTTAATTAAGTTTTTTTTACTTTTAGTAATATCAAGCGCATTTTTTGATTGTGCCAGAAGGGGCGCGCCAACTGGTGGTTTAAAAGACACCATTCCTCCGGTAATGATAAAAGCCATTCCTAAAATGGAATCTGTTAATTTTAAGGAGAGCAAGATAAAAATATTTTTTGACGAATACATTAAGCTAAAAGATGCCAATAAGAATTTGGTGATTTCCCCTCCCCAAAAAACAGATCCAATTATTTCCCCGCTAGGTACGGCGAGTAAATTCATCACCATAAAAATTCAGGATACTTTAGATGCAAATACTACCTACTCTTTTAATTTCGGAAACAGCATCGTTGACAATAATGAAGAAAATAAATTGGGAAATTTTAAATATGTATTTTCAACCGGAACTTATATCGACTCCTTAAATTTGGTGGGTGAGGTTACCGACCCAATGGTGAAAAAATTGGTAAGAGGCATTGATGTGATGCTTTATGATTATAACTCGGCCTTTACAGATTCTATTATTTATAAGCAAAAACCAAGATATATTGCCAATACTTTAGACAGCACTTTATTTGAACTAACCAATTTACGTGCAGGCAAATATTTATTGATTGCATTAAAAGATGCCAATAACAACAAAATTTACAATCCGGAAATTGATAAAATTGGGTTTATAAAAGATACTGTTACGCTGCCAACAGATAAAAAATATAATTTTACCATTTTTAAGGAAATTCCTAAATTAAAGGTGTTTAGGCCAAAAGAAGTGAATAAAGGGCATTTGATTTTTGGATTTGAAGGCAATGCGGCGGACTTAAATATTGAACTTTTATCCCAAAAACCAAGTGATTTTAAATCGGAAATTGTTTTTGAAAAAGAAAAAGACACGCTCAATTACTGGTACACGCCTTTTGAAGCAGATTCTTTGAAATTTTTAGTTTCAAAAAATGATTATTCAGAGGAATTTACACTAAAAACAAGGAGCTCAAAAATGGATTCTCTTAAAATTATTAAAAGTGCAACCGGAGTTTTACATCTAATAGATACTTTTTCAATTGCAACGAATACGCCCATTGTAAATATTGACAGATCATTGATTAAAATTACAGATAAAGATTCCTTGTTAATTGATTTTAAGGAATCACTGTCAAAATCTAAAACAAAATTAACCCTGAATTTTGAAAAAAAATACAATACGGAATACAATTTTGAGTTATTGCCTAAAGCAGTTACAGATATTTTTGGCATTTCAAACGATTCCTTGTCATTTAAATTAAAAACAAAATCGCCCGAAGATTACGGCATCATAAACATCGATTTGGTAAGTGCAAAAAAAACGGCTTTTATTGTTGAATTGTTAAATGAAAAAGATGCTTTAATAAGATTGATAAAAGTGGACAAGCCACAAAAAGTGAGTTTTAATTTATTGTCTCCCGGAAATTATGGTGTAAGGGTTACCATTGATGAAAATAATAATGGAATATGGGACACAGGAAGTTTTTTAAACAAGCGACAACCGGAAGTCGTAAAATATTTCGACAAAAAAATTGAATTACGGGCAAACTGGGATGTGAATGAAACGATTAACCTAGATTAAATTTATTTAATATTGTGATTACTGAAGTTTTTATTACATTTGAAATAACTAAATTTAATGTTCTTGAATAAATTTATAAAAATAGCAACCCCAATACTTTTTATAATTCTCTCCTTTAGCTTAAACGCCCAAAGTGAAAAGAGTCATGAAATTGGTTTTATCACCGGTTCTGCATCATTTACAACGGACTACGGACAACGAAATAACTTTAAGGCCAATGTTGGCGGAAATGTGGGTATGGGTATTGGCGTTATCTATTATTTGAATTTTACGGATTATCGCTATCGTTGGAATCAGCGTACCGGTTATTTTGCCGAACATTTTCGAGTTCGCGCAGAAGCATCTTATATGTCTGCCAAACTGGAACATTTTGGAATATATGCAGAAAAACAGAGTACAGGTGGAGAGCAGTTACGAGCGCATACCGGCAAAACATACTTAGTAAATTTAGGTGCACAAATGGAGTTTCATTGGGTTGATATCGTAGATTTTGGGTCTCGTAGAATTCCTGATTTACATTGGTCTCCTTATATAAGTGCTGGAGCTTTTGTCGATTATTACAATCCATCCCTTAAGTCAACTTATTTAACCGGTGACTGGAGAGATCCTGGTGTTTTATTTCCAAAATGGGACAATAACTTATATCCAGGTGCTTCAAAAGACAAAGCTGGCATCACCATGTCGGCAACGTTTGGTGTTGGAACACGTTATAAATTAGGCGAATATTCAGATTTATTGATAGAATCTCGCTGGCAATATTTTTTCTCCAATTATGTTGATGGCTTGAATGCCAAAGATGACCCAGCCAATAAATTTAACGACTGGTTGCTTTGGGTTCATGTTGGCTATGTTTATTACCTAAATTAACCGCAACGCTTGGTCTAAATCGGCCAATAAATCGTCTATATCTTCAATTCCTACGCTTAAACGTATCAAAGAATCCACAACACCTGTTTTTTCTCGTTCGGTTTTTGGAATAGAAGCGTGTGTCATACTTGCCGGATGGCCGGATAATGATTCCACGCCGCCCAATGATTCGGCCAAAGTGAATATTTTTAGGTTTTCCAATATTTTAAAAGCATCTTTAATGTTGTTTCCTTTGGTAACAAACGACACCATTCCTCCAAAATCTTTCATTTGTTTTTTGGCAATCTCGTGGTTTGGATGATTTTCGAATCCGGGCCAATATACTTTTTCAATTTTTGGGTGTTTTGCCAAATATTCAGCCACCGCTTTTCCGTTTTCACAATGGCGTTGCATGCGCACGTGCAAGGTTTTTATGCCTCGCAACACCAAAAAACTGTCCATTGGCCCACAAACGGCACCGCAAGAATTTTGAATAAAATACAGTTTATCGGCCAATTCTTTATCCTTTACAACTAAAGCGCCCATCACCACATCTGAATGTCCGCCCAAATATTTTGTGGCAGAATGCATTACGATGTCAGCTCCCAAATCCAATGGGTTTTGTAAATAAGGCGTTGCGAAAGTATTGTCCACCGCCAATAAAATTTGGTATTTTTTGGCAACTGCGGAAACTGCTTCTATGTCAATAATATTCATCATTGGATTGGTAGGAGTTTCAACCCAAATTAATTTTGTTTTTTCAGAAATAAATTGCTCAATATTTCCTGCATTTTCCATTCCTACAAAATGAAATTTGATGCCGTAATTCTCGAATATTTTTGTGAATATTCTGTAAGAACCTCCGTATAAATCGTTGGTGGAAATTACCTCATCGCCCGGACTCAATAACTTCAACACACAATCAATTGCGGCCAATCCCGAGCCAAATGCAAGTCCGAATTCCCCGTTTTCAATACTGGCAAAAGCATTTTCCAATGCGGTGCGTGTTGGATTTGCAGATCTTGAATATTCGTAACCTTTATGAACGCCCGGTGAAGTTTGCGCATAAGTTGATGTTTGGTATATTGGTGGCATAACCGCTCCGGTTGAAGGGTCGTGCTGTTGGTTTCCGTGGATGGTTTTTGTGTTAAATTTCATTTTACAAAAGTATAATAATTAAGGCCAATTTCAGTAAAAAGGCAGATATTCTTTGATTTTTGTTTTATTCAACTATCAAAAAATTTGGCTAAGTTCTATTTATTGCAGCAATTGCGTTAGGGATTGAAATGAAAATACTTTTTTGAGGTTTTTACCCGAAAAAAAGATTGCAATGAAAAGCCCGACCCTTGTGGTAACGCCCAAAATAACTGAATACAAAATGCTGTGCTAACTAGAATAAAACCAAAATTTTAAACAAATTTCATCAATTGAAGGATAATTCCGAGATGAATTCCTTCGTGATAAGTGTTGAATGCAATTCCATCCTCGACAGAATTTAAGACAATATTGATGCTTGTTTTATATTCTGTGTAGTTTTTAAATATTCCTTTATTATAATCCTCTTCAAACTTTACGGCCAAATGCAAAAATTGTTCTTTGATCTTTTCAAATTCCGCTGCTGAAATTGATTTATTTGGTGTTGTTCCTTTTTGAAAATTGGCAATCATTTCTTCGGAAACCAAACAATTCAATCCCGATAATTTGTAACATAAAAGCTGTTGCGTAACCGCCAAATGGGCAATATTCCATGCGATATTGTTTTTAAATCCCTTCGGAATTTCATTCAATTGTTCAATGGTTAGGTTTTTGGTTATTTTTAAAAGCAGTTGTCTCGTATTTATGAGGATGTCGAAGTGTTTTTGCATGGTTATTGATTTTTTGTTAATAGTTTCCAAATTTAAAATAAAAACGCGTTAATTTTACGGATAAGCATTTTAATAAACATGAAAAAAATATATTACCTGAAAACGTGCGACACCTGCAGAAGAATTTTAAAAGAAATGGACACTTCCGACTATATTTTGCAGGAAATTAAAACCGAACCCATCACCGTAAAACAGTTGGACGAGTTGTTTGCACTCACAAAAAATTATGAAGTTTTATTTAGCAAAATGGCTAAAAAATATAAGGAAATGGATTTAAAAAGTCAGCAATTGACAGAAAAGGACTATCGGCAATTAATCTTGGATGAATACACTTTTTTAAAACGCCCAGTAATCATTAATGAGCAGGAAGTATATGTTGGAAATACAAAAAAAAGAATTGATATTTTCAGCTAACCACTAATAATTGACTGAAATTTTGCTCTCTGAATTTTCAATTATTTTATTGAAATCATTTTCGGTAATATTCGTTTTTAACCCAAGAACCACAAAATCATTGTCGCTTTTAATTTTTAACACAATTTCCCTAATCGCATTTTTACGCTGTAAAAAGTATAATTGAACTTTATCTCCATGCTGATTTACACTGAAAATTGTTTCATAGTTTTTTTGTTTGATAAACCGATTGAACTTTTTGTCTAATGAAGTTGACGCATCAGAAAAAATCATCACTTTATAGTGTTTCACTTTTTTAAATAACGCTTTATATTCTCCAACATCCTCTTTTGGAATAAATAAATTTGCGATAAAAGCCGGAGAACTTATTGAAAATTCACAATCTTTCTTATTTTCTTCATAAAAAGAGTTAAAAGATGATTTTGATGCACAAGACGTTAATACTATTGCTGTTGCTAAAATTAAGAAACTGTTTTTCATAAAAAAGGTATTTAATCTATGACGATCAAATACCTTTTTTGTAACATTTTATGCTGAATTCCTTGAAAATATTTTCCCAAATCTTCTCTTTAGAAGATCTTGTATACACAAAACCAATACAATCCGTAACTAATCAGTACTTAAAGTGCCTAAAGTTTGAAGTACTTAAAGTTAAAAAAAGGGATTTTTACAAAGTAAAACAGTTTCAATGATATTAGAAATAA
>PHDE01000246.1 GCA_002842505.1 Bacteroidetes bacterium HGW-Bacteroidetes-3
GCATTAATGCCTATAATACATTGTTCTTCAACTTTAACAAAACCTGCAATTGCAACACTTGGAGATAAAAAACAATGTTTACCAATATAGGTATTGTGCGCTATTGAACAACTTATATTAAGAATGGAATTACAATCTATTATAGAGAAGGCATCTATACGACAGCCTGGATAAATTACTACACCTTCATTTATTATAGCAGTTTTATCTATCCAACTACTAGAATGGATGAATGTTCCAAAAGGTATTTTGTGGTTAAAAAGTTCAAATAATTCTTTTCTTACTGCTAAATGTTTGTATCCAATTCCTATGAGAACTTCATCAAACTTATTATTTTTAAATGCATCTTCTAATTCTGATATTTTTCCTATTACTTTATGACCAAAAACTATTTTTTCATCGGTAAAATCGTCAAAAAATACAATCTCATCATACTGTTTATCTGAAATAGCATAATGAGCAATTTGCTGTCCCAAATGGCCAGCTCCTAATATTGCGAGTATTTTACTCATATATTTTCTTTATTATCGCATTTGGTCTTCCTTGAACTTGCCTGAATATCTTATAAATATAAATTCCTATTATTCCGAGAAAGGTTGAAATTACTCCCAATATTAAAACATTTATTGCAACAATAGATGTCCAACCCAATTGAACCTCGTCTTGATGAATTATTTTTTGTGCTACCAAATAAACAATAAATAATGTGCTAAAAAAAGAAATAGTAAGTCCAAAATAAAACAGCCATTCTAGTGGTTTCCCAGAAAATGAAGTTATGGCTTGTAACATTAATTCAGCACGTCTTTTAACAGAATATGTACTTGCTCCTTTTCTTTGCCCTTTTTTTATAGGCAAACCTTTTTGGTTAAACCCAACCCAATACATCATTCCTCCCAAAAAAACATTAGCATCTTGTAAGCGCAGTAGAGATTCAACATATTGCTTAGTCATTAATCGTTCCGTAAGGATATTATGTGGGATTTTTGTGTCGGATAGTTTATTAATCAATACCCAAAAAATACTTCCTGCAAATTTCTCTAAAAAATTTCCTTTCCTAACTTCCTGATAACCGTAAACAACGTCAAGTGAATTGTCGCTATTCATTTCATTATAAAAATCTACTAAAACGCCTGGCGGTGTTTCTAAATCATTGTCGATCAAAAACACATAGTTCCCACTTGCATATTCTAACCCAACTTGAATGGCATAATGGTGACCAAAATTTCGAGATAAATCTATTAATTTAATTTGTGGAATTTCTTTTTTTCTTTCAATTAAAAATTGCAAAGAATCATCCGGAGAACCGTCGTTTACAAAAATAAGCTCATAATCTAAACATTGTATTTGATTCAAAGCAATTTGAATTTCTGCTATAAATTGCTCTAAAAAGATTTTAGATTTATATAATGTTGTGACGATTGATATTTTCATTTGGTTATTTTAACAGAAAAATATTAATTAATATTTTAAAAAACTTCTTGCATTTGGCCCTTCATTAAATATCAAATCTAAAATAGAAACTCCGTGTTCGAATGGTGGATAAAGTTGATTATATTCTTTATAATTATTATAATCCATCCATTCTAGTTCAATATTATTTTCGCTAAATAAAGCTTCATTCATGTAATTTTTTGCAGCTGGACCACTTATATATTTAGTAGCATTGAGCTTTTTACAAGCATCCATTAAACGGCCAACCTTGTCACCTTCCAATTTTAGTTCTCTCGAATCAATAATTTTGGTTTTAATTTCACAAATTTCACAAATTTTCTCAATAAAAAGTCTGTTTATTTCACTGAGATTGGTTAATGGAGTGTCATAAACTTCAAAAATAACATCCTTAAAATCTTTAAAATAGGTTGACTTTCCATAATTGGTTTGTATAGTGCTTTTGTGCTTTTTTGACCAATTGTTAAATGAAATATTAGTTTCAAAAATTTTTTGATTTAAATTTTGTTGCCTAACTGGAATAGAAAGCCATTGTAGACCCTCTTGTGTTTTAATTAAATTTCTATTTCGCCAATCATTTTTTGTAAACTGAACCTCATCATAGATCACAAAAACATCTGATTTTGCAATAATATCAAAATAGCCTTTCCAAGGGATATAATTTGATTGTAGTATAGAAACTGTCATTTATTTAGTGTTATTAGTACCATCGTTTTATAAACCGGATTTACAAATGAAATAACAGGGTTCACTTCCTTCATCCATATTTTATTTACAATAATTTTTAAAAGTATCCATAATATTTGAATTGAATGCCAATTCCATAAAAGTTTCCACTG
>PHDE01000064.1 GCA_002842505.1 Bacteroidetes bacterium HGW-Bacteroidetes-3
TTTAATATCATTGAAACTGTTTTACTTCGTAAAAGTCCCTTTTTTTAACTTTAAGTACTTCAAACTTTAGGCACTTTAAGTACTGATTAGTTACAATAAAGTTTGAATGAACCGAGCATAACAAATTTTGATACAAAAGAAAATGATTAATGGCGAACAGTCCCGAATTTTCGGGATTACCAATAAAAAAATAAAATATCAACAGATGAAATTTATTGTTGATTTGACAATTATCGGGTTAGTGATTGAAGTGAAAAACCTTTTTTGATTTGCCTTTTGGCGAAGAAAAAAAGTTTGTAACGAAAAGCACGACCGCCTTTTCGGCGGGAACACCCAAAATATTATTTTAATTAGCTTGCAGTTTTATAGAACATTTAGTCATAAATATTTAAAAATTGCGAATATTTAAAGTGGAACTATTAAAAACAATCACTTTATATTCTCTTGCAAAATGAGTATTTCCCGCTGTTTGCGGCGAGCCGTCTATAATACTGTATTCGCTGTTATCACAAGGGCATTTCAATTTCAAACTGCCGTCAAAATTCATGGGAGTTTTGCAGTCGTTATTTGGGCAAGCACGGTCAAATGCCTTGTAGGGCGGATTTCCAATGCCTGTATTTTGTACCACAATTCCTTTAATGCCGCCATTTGTATAGGCAAATCCGCTTGGTGTTTGTAAATTAATGTACTGCGGTAAATTTAAATTGATGGTTTCATCAACAAAAACATCGGGCAAAACATCATTGGTTTCATTCTTTTCACAGGAAAAAAATACGGCAAGCAGTAACAATAAAAATAGTTTACGCATAGTTATCATATCAAGTTTGTTGGTAAACGATTGCAATTTACAAATATTTTGTACATTTGTGTTAAATCTCATGCTGGGTTTCCAGTTTTGAGATTTTTGTATTTATTAAAAAGTAAGTTATGAGTAATATTTCGTATTATACCGAAGAGGGGTTGAAAAAATTAAAGGACGAGTTGGAGTTTTTGGAACGTGTTGAGCGTACAAGAATAAGCAATGATATTGCTGAAGCAAGAGATAAAGGTGATTTAAGCGAAAATGCCGAATACCACGCCGCGAAAGAGGAACAATCCATGTTGGAATTGAAAATCGCCAAATTAAAAGAAGTAGTTTCTAATGCAAGAATAGTGGATGAATCGTTATTGGATACATCAAAAGTATTGATTCATTCAATAGTCAAATTAAAAAACACGGCTACAAAAATGGAATTTAAATATACTTTGGTGGCAGATTCCGAAACAAATTTGAAAGAAGGAAAACTGTCGGTAAATTCTCCGATAGGCAAAGGGTTGCTGGGCAAAAAAGTTGGCGATGTCACTGAAATTCAAGTGCCTAACGGCGTTATGGAATTTGAGATTTTGGAAATTACCAGAGGATAATTTTTTTAAAATAATGATATAAATCCTTTTCAATTTTTTATTTGGAAAGGGTTTATTAATTTTGGGTAAAAATAAAATTATGGGCACAATATTTACTAAAATAATTAAAGGTGAAATTCCTTCTTATAAAGTTGCGGAAAACGATGATTTTTATGCTTTTTTAGATGTAAATCCGAATGCGAAAGGACATACGTTGGTGGTGCCAAAAAAGGAAGCTAACAAACTTTTTGAATTGGATGAAGAAACTTACAATGACTTGATGCGTTTTTCCAGAAAAATTGCCATTGCTTTGGAAAAAACAATTCCCTGCAATCGTGTAGGAATGGCGGTTATCGGACTCGAAGTGCCTCACGTCCACGTGCATTTAATTCCTTTAGAAGCGATGCAGGACATTCAGTTTATGCACAAAGTTAAATTGTTGCCTGCAGAATTTGAAGCGGTTGCCAAAGCGATTGCAGCTAATTTATAAAATTATTTTTTCAGCGTAATTGCAAAAGTGGTTCCTTTTCCCAGTTCCGATTTTAAAACGGTGATTTTACCGTTGTGATAATCTTCAATAATTCTTTTTGCGAGTGACAATCCCAATCCCCAGCCACGTTTTTTGGTGGTAAAACCGGGCGTAAAAATTTCGTGTTGCAAATGTTTTGGAATTCCTTTGCCATTATCTGCAATAGTGATGGTCACGTTTTTTTCATTTTCGGTAATTGCCAACGCTATTTTTCCTTTTCCTTCCATAGCGTCAATGGCGTTTTTTACCAAATTTTCGATCACCCAGCTAAACAATTGCAGATTTATTTTGGCATAAATAGCCTCTTTTACCGACTCAAATTTAAAAATGACCTGTTTTGAACTTCTTAATTTTAGATAGTCAAAGGAAGTGCTAGTAGCTTCTACAAGATTTTGTTCATTTAATTCAGGGATGGAGCCAATTTTAGAGAATCTTTCCGCAATGGTGTTTAACCTTGTTACGTCGTTTTCAATTTCTTTTATGATGTTTTCATTGGTGTTTTCCAAGCGTAAAATTTCAATCCAACCCAACAACGATGATAGCGGCGTGCCAATTTGATGTGCGGTTTCTTTCGCCATTCCCGTCCAAAGCTTGTTTTGTTCAGCTACTTTATTCGATTTAAAAAATAGATATATGACGCTGGCGAACAAAAATAAAATAAGAATTAAAGCAACGGGATAATATTTTAATTTGGTTAATAAATCGGAATTACGATAGTAAATATATTGCTTCAAATCTTCGCCTTTGTAGCTTATTTTGATGGGATTGTTTTGGCTTTTCATCAAAAAAAGCTGTTTTTCCAAATAGTTTTTCTTTTTTATTTTCAAAGAATCCAAATTGGACCATTCGGTAATGCTGTCTTTTTCATTGGTAATAATCATTGGAATATTGTGGTTGTTGCCAATAATTTTAGCTTCAAGAGAAATATCGGTATTTAAGCCGGCGCTGCTAAAGCGTTCATAGGCTTTCGCCAAAATCTCCATTTTTGAGCGTTCTTCGTGTTTAAATTTTTGAAAAAAATCGTAGGTGTTCCAAAGAATTAGGGCAACAATGATAAATGAGGACAAAATTACTGTCCAACGAATTATCTGAGTATTCTTTTGTGAAGCCATAATCAAATATAAAGTATAAGTTACTATAACTTAAAAATAAAACCTATATTATTTTTGAGAGGAAATATTTATATTTGTTAAAAATGAAATTGATGCTAAGTATAGATCCAAATGATATTTCAACAGTAAAATTGCAGGAATATTTGCAAAGTGCCATAGCGCCGCGTCCAATTGCTTTTGCAAGTACGCTTGATGCACATGGAAACCCAAATTTATCACCTTTTAGTTTTTTTAATGTTTTTAGCGCGAATCCGCCCATTTTAATTTTTTCCCCTGCAAGAAGGGTTAGGGGAAATACCACAAAACACACTTTGGAAAATGCAAAAGTGACCAAAGAAGTGGTGATTAATGTGGTTAATTATGACATTGTGCATCAAATGTCATTGGCGAGCAGTGAATATCCAGCAGGCGTAAATGAGTTTTTAAAAGCGGGTTTTACCATGTTGCCATCTGAAAAGGTGAAACCATTAAGGGTTTTGGAATCACCCATTCAATTTGAATGCAAGGTTAAAGAAATTGTGGAGCTTGGAAATGAAGGCGGAGCGGGAAATTTGATTATTTGCGAAGTGGTAAAATTGCACATTAGAAAAGAATATTTGGATGAAGACGGCACCATAAATCAATATAAATTAGATTTGGTAGCCAGGGCAGGAGGAAGTTTGTATTCTCGCGCCCGGGAAGGTTTCTTTGAGATCCCAAAACCATTGTCAACGCTCGGAATTGGCGTTGATGCCATTCCTTCTGAAATAAGGAACAGCAGCATATTAACAGGAAATGATTTGGGAATGTTGGCCAATGTAGAAGTGATTCCTTCTGAAGAAGATGTTGATAAGTTTGCGAAAGAACATAGTGAATATGTTGGAATTAATACGGCGAAAAAACATACATTTGCGAAAGCACTTTTAGAAAAAAATGAAGTGTTGAGTGCTTGGAAAGTACTTTTAATACAATAATTAGAAATATGGAAATTACAGGAAAAATTACAAAAATTAAAGAAGCTCAAACCTTTGGGGCAAGTGGTTTCAGAAAAAGAGAATTGGTAGTAACAACAAATGAACAATATCCACAACCGTTGATGGTTGAATTTGTGCAAGATAAATGTGATTTATTAAATGCTTACCAAGTTGGACAGGACGTAAAAATATCCATCAATTTAAGAGGAAGAGAATGGATCAACCCGCAGGGAGAAGCCGTTTATTTTAATTCAATTCAAGGATGGAGAATAGAAGTTGCACAATCGGAAGGCGCTCCAGGAGCAAAACCAACAGTTGCACCGGCTAAATTTGAAACTACTACAGAAATAGACGATAGCGAACCGGATGATTTACCGTTTTAAGTCGGTTTAACCAAACAAAAAAAGAGAAAAACTTGTGTTTTTCTCTTTTTTTGTTTGGTTATATTTGTAATAAATAATAAAGAATGGTTTTGCTTTCAGAAGATTTGGTTTTTCCTCCGGTACATTTGGCAGATAAAAATGGTTTGTTGGCTATTGGCGGCGATTTGTCGCCTGAAAGATTGCTGCTTGCTTACAAAAGTGGAATTTTTCCTTGGTACAATCAGGATGAACCCATTATTTGGTACAGCCCAGATCCAAGAATGGTTTTGTTTCCAAAAAACTTGAAAATTTCGAAAAGTATGAAGCAAATCATTCGGAAAAATCAGTTTAAAGCAACTTTTAACCAAAATTTTTCGGAAGTGATTTCTAACTGTAAAAACAGTTACCGGGAAGTGCAGGGCGGAACGTGGATTACTGATGAAATGGAACAAGCCTATATTAATTTGCATCAATTGGGCGTGGCAAAATCGGTTGAGGTTTGGGAACATTTTGACTCCGATCAATGTGACAAAAAATTAGTTGGCGGTTTGTATGGCATTGATTTGGGACACGTTTTTTGCGGGGAAAGTATGTTTAGCAAAGTGAGCAATGCTTCAAAATTCGCCTTTATTTATTTGGTTCAGAAATTGGAAAAAGAAAACTATAAATTGATAGATTGCCAGGTTTATAATGCGCATTTGGCAAGTCTGGGAGCCGATGAAATTTCAAGAGAAACCTTTCTAAGCTATTTAAAAATGTAAAAAAAAGTACTTAAAGTGCCTAAAGTTTCGAGTACTTAGAGTTAAAAAAAACGAAAAAAGGCTTTTGTGAAGTAAAATTTTTATTTTTTATTTAATTTGATTTTGTCAATAAAATAATAAACCAGAAACTTTTGTGTCATTTCAGATTTTGGAACAATATAACTTTAGGCATTTTAGGCATTCCAAACTTTAGGTACTAATAATTTAATAAGTTCACTATCTTTGAACATCAATAAAAACCACACATGGAAATTAAAAACGCACAACTTGTCGTTGACAATTGGATAAAAGAACACGGCGTTCGCTATTTTAACGAATTGACCAATATGGCGCAATTGACAGAAGAAGTTGGAGAAGTGGCGCGAATTATTGCAAGGCGTTATGGCGAGCAAAGCGAAAAAGAAAGCGATAAAGAAAAGGATTTGGGAGAAGAATTGGCCGATGTTGTTTTTGTGGTTTTGTGTTTGGCAAACCAAACGGGAATTGATTTACAGGCGGCTTTCGACAAAAAAATGGAAGTAAAAACAAAACGGGATCACGACCGTCATCAAAACAACAAAAAACTAAAATAAATGAATCCTTATAAAAATCAATCATTTTTGAAATTAACCGTTCGATTTGCATCGATATTTTTTGTGGTAGTCACCATCCTAAAAGTTTTTATTTCAATATTTAAAAATGGTGGAATCTCTGGAATGATTTCCGAATATTTTTCTGCAGAAACCTGGATGCCATTTTTAACGATCCAAGTGGTGATGTCATTAATTTACGGACTTATTATGGCCGGTTATTACAAGTTTATTAAAAAATAATTTTATTGAATTTACCAAATTAAAAAGATGGAGTCGTTAAAAATTAAGAAGATTGATAAAGTTATCAAAGGAAATATTCAAATTACAGGATCAAAAAGTGAAACCAACCGATTGTTGATTTTGAAACAATTTTACCCGAATTTAACCATTGAAAATATTTCAAATTCCGATGATTCTATTTTGATGCAAAAGGCTTTGGCGAGCAAAGATGAAGAAATAAACATTGGACACGCCGGCACAGCGATGCGTTTTTTAACGGCTTATTTTTCAGTAAAAGATGGCAGTGAAATTGTGCTGACCGGCTCTCACAGAATGAAAGACAGGCCAGTGAAAATTTTGGTTGAAGCACTAACTTCTTTAGGGGCCGAAATTCAATATTTAGAAAAAGAGGGATTTCCACCTTTGAAAATTTCAGGAAAAAAATTAGCAAAAGATTTTGTTGAAATTGAGGGAAATGTGAGCAGTCAATATATTTCCGCTTTATTGTTAATTGCGCCTACTTTGCAAAACGGACTCAAATTAAAATTTAAGGGAGAAGTAACTTCTGTTCCTTATATAAAAATGACTTTGCAACTGTTGGCTGAATTAGGAATTGACTATGTTTGGGAAGAAAATTTGATTACCGTACAACCGAAACCAGCCATTGAATCAAAAACAGTTATTGTTGAATCCGATTGGAGTTCGGCTTCTTATTATTACAGTTTATGCACATTGAGTCCGAATTCTGAAATTATTTTATCATCCTACAAAAAAAACAGTTTACAGGGCGATTCAGTTTTAGCAGAAATTTATAAAGATTTAGGGGTTGAAACGGTGTTTAATGAAAATGAAATTATTTTAAAAAACACAAACACTTTAAACTTTAAACTTTTAACTTTAAACTTAAAAAATGCTCCTGATATTGCCCAAACTATTGCCGTAACTTGTTTCGGGTTGGGAATTGAATGTTACTTAACCGGACTTCATACACTGAAAATAAAAGAAACCGATAGGTTGGTGGCGCTTAAAACCGAAATCGAAAAATTGGGTGGAGAAGTCATCATAACCGATGAAACCTTACATTTAAAATCTTCAGAAAAGATAAATGAAAACA
The DNA here is from genome assembly GCA_002842505.1 of Bacteroidetes bacterium HGW-Bacteroidetes-3. Lineage (GTDB taxonomy): Bacteria > Bacteroidota > Bacteroidia > Flavobacteriales > Flavobacteriaceae > Lutibacter. The sequence goes on from PHDE01000064.1 coordinate 7,006, forward strand.
TCAGCATCGCCACTTATGATGACCACAGAATGGCTATGGCTTTTGCACCTTTGGCGGTAAAAGTTGCCATTGAAATTGAAGATGCGGGCGTCGTTTCAAAATCTTATCCGACTTTTTGGGAAGATTTTGCCAAAATTAGCCGTTAAAAGGCTGCAAAACAAACTTTTATTCTAAAACACTTGACAACGCCTATGCGGATGTTGTATCTTTGCGCTCTTTCCAATAAAAGTTAGGAAAAAAAAGTAAGGTAAAAGCTTATTTTCTGAGGAAATAATTCATAGCTTTTTTTCATTTGATCAATAAAAAATAATTAAAATAACTACATGAAATTATCAAAATTTAAGTTCGAATTACCAGAAGATTTATTGGCAGAATATCCGGCAGAAAATAGAGACGAATCGAGATTAATGGTTTTGGACAGAAAAAAACATACCATTGAACACCATAATTTTAAAGAAATAATTAATTATTTTGATGAAGGGGATTTAATGATCTTAAACAATACCAAAGTTTTTCCGGCCAGAATGTATGGCGAAAAGGAAAAAACCGGTGCGCGTATTGAAGTTTTTTTATTGAGGGAATTAAACGCCGAAAGCAGGTTGTGGGATGTATTGGTTGATCCGGCGCGTAAAATAAGAATTGGAAATAAATTATTTTTTGGCGATGACGAAAGTTTGGTTGCCGAAGTAATTGACAACACCACTTCAAGAGGAAGAACATTGCGCTTTTTATATGATGGCACCTATGAAGAATTCAGAAAGAAACTGGAAGATTTGGGAGAAACGCCATTGCCAAAATATATTAAAAGAGCCGTTGAAAAGGAGGATGAAGAACGTTACCAAACAATTTTTGCTAAACATGAAGGTGCCATTGCTGCGCCAACTGCTGGATTGCATTTTTCCAAACATTTAATGAAACGTTTGGAAATTAAAGGAATTGACTTTGCGGAAATTACCTTGCACGTTGGATTGGGAACTTTTAACCCAGTGGAAGTTGAGGATTTGTCCAAACATAAAATGGATTCTGAGCGGTTAATCATTACACAGGATGCTGTAGATATTGTGAACAGGGCCATTGATCAAAAAAGAAGGGTTTGCGCAGTGGGCACCACTGTAATGCGCGGTGTTGAAAGCGCTGTTTCCTCTAACAATCACTTAAATTTATTTAATGGTTGGACAAATAAATTTATTTTCCCTCCTTATGATTTTAGCATTGCCAATTGTATGATCACAAATTTTCATACGCCAAAATCGACTTTAATGATGATGGCTGCCGCTTTTGCGGGTTACGATTTTTTAATGCAAGCTTATGAAGAAGCCGTTAAGGAAAAATATAAATTTTATTCGTACGGCGATGCGATGTTAATTATATAGAACTCATCTTGACTTTTTTGATTGAAGCGAAAAATAGGGATTTTTGTCCCAGATGCAGCCTTTTTAGCGCTGCATAGCCTTAGCTACGGAGTAAGAAAAAGGCGAAATATGGGGTAAAAGGACCATTTTACAGCCAATTTGAAAAAGTCAAGATCAGTTCATAATAAAAAACTATTTTTTTAATAATTAAATTCCCGCCCTTTTGCGGGAATCTTTTTATAAAGGTGATTCAACATGATTAAAAAAAAGGACATACGTGCTTTAACAAAAACCCAATTGCGCGATTTTTTTGTGGAAAAAGGGGACAAGGAGTTTAGGGGAAATCAGGTTTATGAGTGGTTGTGGGTTAAAAGCGCGCACTCTTTTGAAGATATGACCAATATTTCAAAAGAAACACGTCAAATGCTGGAAGAAAATTTCGTAATCAATCATATTGAAGTTGACCAAATGCAACGCAGTGCCGATGGAACGGTAAAAAATGCGGTTCGGTTGCACGACGGGTTGATTGTGGAATCGGTTTTAATTCCTACAGAATCAAGAACAACAGCTTGTGTGTCCAGCCAAGTTGGATGCAGTTTAGATTGCAGTTTTTGTGCCACGGCCCAATTAAAAAAAATGCGAAATTTAAATCCGGATGAAATTTACGATCAGGTGGCTGCCATCAACAAAGAGAGTTTGTTGTATTATAACCACAAATTGTCAAATATTGTTTTTATGGGAATGGGTGAACCATTGATGAATTACAACAATGTTTTAAAGGCGATTGAGAAAATAACTTCAGCGGATGGGTTGGGAATTTCACCAAAACGCATCACGGTATCCACTTCCGGAATTCCAAAAATGATCAAAAAATTGGCGGATGATGAAGTGAAATTTAATTTGGCGGTTTCGTTGCATTCGGCGATTGATGAGATTCGAAATCAAATCATGCCTTTTACCAAAGATTTTCCTTTGCAGGATTTAAAAGAAGCATTGGAATATTGGTATGCTAAAACAAATAACAGGGTTTCTTATGAATATGTTGTTTGGGACGGAATTAACGACACCAAAGAAGCCATTATGGCATTGGTAAAATTTTGTAAATATGTGCCTTGTAAGGTAAATTTAATTGAATACAACCCAATAGGCGACCCAAATTTTCAACAGGCAAAACCACAAGTTATTTCTGATTATATCAGCATTTTGGAGATGAACGACATTATTGTGAATGTGCGAAGAAGCAGGGGAAAAGATATAGATGCTGCCTGCGGGCAGTTGGCAAATAAAAAAAGCTAGCATAACGCCAGCTTTTTTTATGCACTTTTTTAAAGTGTTTATTTATATAAAATTAAACGTATTAGTTTCTTTTCAATTTCTTTTTAACTTCAACTTCGTGGTAGGCTTCAATTAAATCGCCCATTTCAATTTCATTAAAGTTTTTAATTTGAATTCCGCAATCGTAACCTTTTGCCACTTCTTTAGCGTCGTCTTTAAATCGTTTTAAAGAGCTTAAATCACCTGAATGCACCACTACGCCATCTCTAATAATCCTAATTTTAGAATTTCTGAAAATTTTGCCGCTTATAACCATACATCCGGCAATAGTTCCAATTTTAGAAATTTTATAAACTTCCCTAACTTCTGCAGTACCAGTAATTTCTTCTTTCATTTCAGGAGACAGCATGCCTTCCATAGCATCACTTAAATCGTTAATGGCATCATAAATAATTGAATATGTTCTGATGTCAATTTCTTCATTGTCGGCTAAAGTCCGTGCATTTCCTGATGGTCTTACGTTAAATCCGATAATAATGGCATCGGATGCAGAGGCAAGCAATACGTCAGATTCCGTAATGGCACCAACACCTCTATGAATAATATTAACCTGAATTTCAGCAGTTGAAAGTTTTTGGAACGAATCAGCTAACGCTTCCACAGAACCATCCACATCACCCTTTAGGATAATGTTTAATTCTTTAAAGTCGCCTAAGGCAATTCTTCTTCCAATTTCATCCAATGTGATATGGCGTTGTGTTCTTACCGATTGTTCACGTTGTAATTGTGAACGTTTAGAGGCAATTTGTTTTGCTTCTTTTTCGTCTTCAAAAATATAAAATTTATCTCCGGCTTGTGGCGCTCCATCCAAACCAAGTATTGAAACCGGTGTTGAAGGTCCAGCTGTTTTCATATTATTGCCGCGTTCATCAAACATAGCTTTTACTTTACCGCTGTGTTTTCCGGCAAGCATATAATCACCAATTTTTAATGTTCCGTCTTGTACAAGAATTGTGGAAACATAGCCACGGCCTTTATCTAATAAGGCTTCAACGACCGTACCAACGGCTCTTTTATTCGGATTTGCTTTTAAATCTAACATTTCAGCTTCAAGCAATACTTTTTCAAGCAATTCCTCAACATTCTGCCCTGTTTTTGCTGATATTTCCTGTGACTGGATTTTTCCTCCCCAATCTTCAACCAACAAATTCATTTGGGAAAGCTGTTCTTTAATTTTTTCAGGATTCGCGTTTGGCTTGTCAATTTTATTGATGGCAAAAACAATTGGCACACCCGCAGCTTGCGCATGGCTAATGGCTTCTTTTGTTTGCGGCATCACATCATCATCAGCTGCAATTACAATAATTACCAAATCCGTTACTTGAGCTCCACGGGCACGCATTGCCGTAAAGGCTTCGTGACCCGGTGTATCCAAAAATGCAATTTTTTGGCCGTTTTTTAAATTTACGCCATAAGCGCCAATATGTTGGGTAATTCCACCAGATTCACCTGCAATTACATTTTCTTCACGGATATAATCCAGCAATGAAGTTTTACCGTGATCCACGTGTCCCATAACGGTAACAATTGGGGCTCTTGGTTTTAGGCCTTCAATGTCATCTTCTTGTTCATGGATGGCTTCTTCAACTTCCGCACCTACAAAGTCCAGGCTATAGTCAAATTCTTCTGCGACAATACTTAATGTTTCGGCATCCAATCGCTGGTTCATGGTTACCATTAATCCCAACGACATACATGCTGAAATAACATTGGTAACAGGAATATCCATCATGGTCGCAATTTCGCTCACCGTTACAAATTCCGACACTTTTAGTATTTTGCTTTCAGCTTCTTGTTGCTCAAAATCTCTTTCAGTTTGTTGGCGAAATACATCTCTTTTATCTCTTCTGTGTTTTGCGCCTTTTCCTTTTTTAGATTTACCTTGAAGTTTTTCTAAAGTTTCCCTAATTTGTTTTTGAACATCGGCTTCTGTAGGTTCTTCTTTTACCAAAGGTTTTCTGCCACGCACTAATGGTGCCTTGTTGGCTCCTTTTTGCGCAAGAATTGGTTGTTTTTTAACACCTGTTATTGGCACAGGCATTTTTTTTACGATTCTTCTTCGTTTCTTTTTGTTGGCGTCGCTGTCCTCTTTTTTAACGGCCAGTTCCGGTTTTTTCTTTTTAGGGCGTTCAAACTGTTTTAAGTCTATTTTTTCGCCAATAATTTTTGGTCCTTCTAATTTTGAATAAACGGTTTCTATGGATTGAGGCTCTACTATTTCAGGTTCTGAAGATTTTGGTTTAGCTTCAACGACCTCGGTTTTTTGATTTTCTTTGTCTGGCTGTTGGGTTGCTTTCTTTAGAATTGGCTTTTTCTGAACTTTAACAACTTGTTCTTCAGTATTTTGTTCTTCTTTTGGGGCTGCTTCTGCTGATATTACTTTTGGCGTTTCTTTAATTTCGATTTCAGCTTTTGGAGTATCTTCTTTAATTGCTTCAATAGGTTTGGGTTTTTCAACAATTATTTCAGGGTTTTCTTCAACAATAACCTTTGGCGTTTCTTCAACAACAGCAGCTGGTTTTTTCTCAATTTCAGCTTCTTTTGGTTCAATATCTATTTTACCGACTGTTTTAATCTCCAATTTCTCGGCTTTGCCTCTAATTACAACTTTTTTGGCTTCTTCTTCAAGGCGGTGTTTCTCAACCAATTCTTCATGGGCAATTCTTAAGGTTTCTTTTTCTTTCCTTTTTTCTTCACTTACCTCTTTTGAAGCCGCTTTTTTACTCCTGTCGGTCTGAAAACCATCCAATAAAATTTCATATTCTTCATTAGATATTTTTGTTGTTGGTCTTGCTTCAATGTCAAAACCTTTAGTTGCCAAATGCTCAACAGCTCTATCTAACGAGATATTCAATTCTCGTAATACTTTGTTCAGTCTTAATGTTTTGTCTTCAGCCATACAGTATTTATTTTTGCCAATTTGTGTTGAAGAATTAAAGATTAGTCTTTAAATTCTTCCCTTAATATTTTTTGAACCTCTAAAATGGTTTCTTCTTCTAAATCGGTTCTGCTTACAAGCTCGTTAATGTCTTTTTCCAATACGCTTCTTGCAGTGTCCAATCCAATATTTTTAAATTCTTGAATAACCCAAGCTTCAATTTCGTCAGAAAATTCCGTCAATTCAACATCGTCTTCAGCTTCAACTCCTTCACGCTGAACATCCAATTCATAGCCTGTTAATTGCGAGGCCAAACGAATGTTTACGCCATTTTTCCCAATCGCTTTTGAAACTTCTTCAGGCAATAAGTATACATCAACCCTGCCTTTTTTACCGTCTTCCCTGCCTTCTTCCTCATGAATTTTCATGGAAACCACTTTTGCCGGACTTAAAGCTCTTGCAATGTAAAGTTGGGTGTTTTTTGTGTAATTGATTACGTCAATATTTTCATTTCCCAATTCACGGACAATTCCGTGAATACGTGATCCTTTCATCCCAACACAAGCGCCAACAGGGTCAATCCTGTCATCATAAGAATCTACGGCAACTTTTGCTTTTTCGCCAGGAATTCTGGCAACACCTTCAATGGTGATCAATCCGTCAAAAACCTCAGGAATTTCTTGCTCAAATAATTTCACCAAAAACTCAGGTGCAGTTCTTGATAAAATAATTACGGGTTTGTTGCCGCGCAATTCCACGGATTTAATGATGCCGCGAACAGAATCTCCTTTTCTGAAGTAATCAGAACGAATTTGTTCATTTTTTGGCAATATAATTTCATTGCCGTCGTCATCTAACAATATGATTGCATTGTGGCGAATATGGTGAACTTCAGCAGTGTAAATATCTCCTTCTAACGTTTTAAACTGTTTAAAAGTATTTGTGCTGTCGTGTTCATGTATTTTTGAAATCAGGTTTTGGCGCAATGCCAAAATGGCGCGTCTTCCAAGATCTATCAACTTAACTTCTTCCGATACATCTTCGCCAATTTCAAAATCGGGTTCAATTTTTCTTGCTTCAGAAAGTTCAATTTCTTCATTGTCATCTTCTGACATTCCATCGGCAACCACAACCCTGTTTCTCCAAATTTCTAAATCGCCTTTATCTGGATTTATAATAATATCAAAGTTATCATCTGATCCGAATTTTCTTTTTAAGGCAGCCCTAAAAACCTCTTCAAGTATTGCCATAAGCGTTACCCTGTCAATATTTTTATCTCCTTTGAAATCTGAAAACGACTCAATTAATGCTAAATTTTCCATGCACTCTCTAAATTAAAATATTATTTTCACTTTTGCTTCTAAAATATTGCTGAAAGGGATAGTTGAATTTTTGGTCACCGTTATTTTACCTTTTCCAATAGGTTTTGGTTCACGGGTTTTCCATTCCAACTCAATCTCATTGTCAGTAACATTTTTAAGCACACCTTCAATAGTGTTATTGTCTTTTAACTTTAGGGTTAAAATTCTATTGATATTTTTTTTATACTGCCTATTAACTTTTAAAGGATTTGCGATATCCGGCGAAGCAACCTCAAGAGAAAAATCTTCTATTTCCCTGTCTAAATTATGTTCAATTCCTCTGCTAATTCTAATGCATTCCTTTAAAGTGACGCCATTATCGCCATCAACTTCAACAGAAATTTTATTGTCTGGCAAAAATTTTAAGTCTATCAAAAACAACTCTGGGTTTTCCTCGATAGCTTCTTTCGCCAAATTTATAACTTTTTCTTTTTGTATCATACTATAAAAAGAGGGGACTTATTGTCCCCTCCTAGTCCTTTATCTGTTCTAATTCGGTGCAAATATACTAACATTTTTTTAAATGATAAAAATTCATGTTTATTTTTAATTTAAAATTATTAACTTAGCCTTAGGATAATAAACTATACAACAATTTTTTTATGAAAAGCATTCTGGTCCCTATTGATTTTTCCGAGCAAGCAAAATATGCTGCTAGAGTTGCGTCTGACATTGCAAGACACACAAATTCAAAAATATTTTTGTTGCATATGCTTGAACTTCCCACAGGTATTATAGATCCTGCTGGTTATGGTAACTCAAGCAATACGCCTTCTGCCTTATTGTTTTTGAAAAGAGCCCATGAAAAGTTTGAGGAGTTTAAAAAATTGCCTTTTTTGGATGGCATTGAAGTAGAAGATTCCGTTCAGTTTCATAAAGCTTATGACGGCATAATTGATGAAAGCAAAAAGCAAAATGCCGATTTGATAGTTATGGGTTCAAAAGGAACTTCCGGTCTTGAAGAAATGTTGGTAGGCTCCAATACTGAAAAAGTTGTCAGAAATTCTGATGTTCCTGTGCTTGTGATCAAAAGAGAAATAGATAAGTTTAAAGTTGAAAATATTGTTTTTGCCTCTAATTTCAAACTTGACCACAGAAAATCATTTCAAAAAATATTGGATTTCGCATCGCTTTTTAACGCACGATTACATTTGCTTAAAATAAATACCATTCAAAATTTTGAAACCACAAAAGAATCCAGTGACGCCATCAGAAATTTTATCAATGATTTCGATTTGGGCGATTACACTTTAAACATATACAATGATGTTTCTGTGGAAGCCGGAATTTTAAATTTCTCAAAAGTGATAGATGCAGATGCTATTTTGTTAAATACAAGTGGCAGAAGAGGATTGTCGCATTTATTTAATGGAAGCATTGGGGAAGATTTGGCAAATCACGCAAAATTGCCTGTGATTACTTTTAAATTGTAGCCGGCAATTGATAATTTGTTTAATCCGTTAATCTTAAATAACTGGTATCAAGTATTTGGTATCAAGGATGTGATATTTTTTTAATTGGCTAATTGGTTGAACCCTTTTTTCAAATATAGTAATAAATTGATTTAAAATCAATCCCCAATTTCTAATTGGTTAATTTTTTTTGTCTTTTCTCTCTATTCTATTTTCTCTATTCTATTTTCAAATTTTCAGGTATTTCACAAATTGGTATTGGAATCATTTTGTGTTTGTTTGCTCGGTTTCTTTTCGTGTAAATATCAATCACTACTTTTTCCCTTCCTTCAAAATCAGTAATTTTTTTACCTGTTTCCACTTGTTTCATAGCCCATTCCAACTCATCATAACTGGCGCCAAGCTGATCTTCATCGGTTTTGTCATCCCCCCATAAACCATCAGTTGGGGCAGCTTTTATAATTTCTTCATTAATGCCTAAATAGTTGGCGATTTTATAAACTTCCGATTTCATTAAATCTGCTATCGGACTCACATCTACGCCGCCATCGCCGTATTTAGTGAAAAATCCCACGCCAAAATCTTCAACTTTATTTCCTGTGCCTACCACTAAATATCCATTTAATGCCGCAAAATAGTATAAAGTGGTCATTCTTAATCTTGCACGAGTGTTTGCCAATGACATAAAACGTTGTTCTTCGTTTTCAACTTGCGGAAAAGAAGCAACTAAACCGTCAAATACCGGAGTTAAGTTTACTTGTTGCGAGGATACTTTTTTAAAGTTTTTTTGTAGCCATTCAATATGGTTATAAGCCCTGGTTATTTGATTTTTAGCTTGGTGTATGGGCATTTCAAGACATAAGACAGGTAAACCTGTTTTTGCGCAAAGTGCAGAAGTGACTGCGGAATCTATTCCTCCGGAAATGCCAATCACAAAACCTTTTACTTGCGATTTTTCCGCATAATCCTTTAACCAGGAAACAATATAGTTAACAACTTTTTCGGCGTTCATAATTAATTTTATTTAGTAATTTTGACGTTTTAAATAAAGAAGTGTAAATATAGAAATTAATGAACAGACTTTTAGTGCTTGCAATTGTTTTATTCTTATCAGTTTCCTGTAAAAAAGAAATTGAAAAAAAAGTTGATGTTTCAAAGACTGAGGTAACTATCTCTGTAATAAGGTTTGAGCAAAAATTTTATGAAGCCAATGAAACAACACTTCCTGCTCTTAAAAATGAATTTCCTTATTTATTTCCTGCTCAAAATGACAGTATTTGGCTACATAAAATAAATAATGGAGAGGAGCGGGAATTGTATAAAAAATCACAAGCCGTTTTTACGGATTTTAAAAATGAAAAAGTACAAATAGCAGACTTGTTTAAGCACGTAAAATATTACCAACCAAGTTTTAATTCTCCTAAAATAATTACGCTAATCACAAATTTAGATTACCAAAACAAGATTGTTTATGCAGATACCTTATTGTTTGTTTCGTTAGATATGTATTTGGGGAAAAGTAGTGAAGTATACCAAGATTTTCCGGCGTACTTATCGCAAAACTTCGACAAATCGCAATTGGTTGTTGATATGGCCAGTGCCATAAGCGATCATTATTTTATGGCAGGCAAAAGTCGGCAGTTTTTGGATATGGTAATTGGCGCCGGCAAAAAAATGTATATGATAGACAGTTATTTGCCTTTGGTTTCCGATGCAAAAAAAATTGGATATACTGAAGCCGAGAATGAATGGGCGATGAACAATGAATCTCAAATTTGGAAATACTTTATTGAAAACAAACTGTTGTACAGCACCGATTCAGGATTATATGACCGCTTTATCGCTGAAGGCCCATTCTCAAAATTTTACATAGATATAGATAAAGATTCTCCAGGCAGAATAGGGGTTTGGCTGGGCTGGCAAATTGTGAGATCATACATGAAAAACAATGACGTAACTTTGCGGCAACTTTTACAAAGTGATGCTGAAGAAATATTTAAAAATTCAAAATATAAACCAAAAAAATAATCATGGTCATACAAAAATCAAAAATAGAATTTGTTGTGGGTTTAGACGAAAATAAAGTGCCTGAAACCATAAACTGGACAGCCGATGATGGCGAAATTAAAGATGAGAAAGCAAAAGCATTGATGATTTCTGTTTGGAATCCTGAGAAAAAGGAAACACTTCGAATGGATTTATGGACGAAAGATATGCCGATTGATGAGATGAAACAGTTTTTTCATGAGACATTGATTTCTATGGCAACTTCATTTGACCGCGCCACAAATGACCATAAAATGAGCGCTACCATGCTCGATTTTTGTGATTATTTTGCAGAAAAGCTGGAGTTGAAGAAATAGTATCCAGTATTTAGTTTCAGTTTGCAGTATTATTTAATAATTAAAGTTGAAATTTGTTTGTTAAACTTGACAACAAAACCGCTACTGAATACTGAATACTGAAAACTTTTGCCCACTGTCTATTGCCTTTTTATAAGTGTTATAATTTCTTTGTAATCTTCTGGATTGTTTAAAAAGTCCTTTTCTGAAACATCAATAATGAGTGTTTTCAAGTTTTCTTCGGTTTTAATAAAACTTGAATAGCCCTGGTGGATTTTATCTAAATATTCCGGAGCAATATTTTGTTCATAATCCCG
>PHDE01000065.1:0-13873 GCA_002842505.1 Bacteroidetes bacterium HGW-Bacteroidetes-3
GTTAAAAAAGGGGACTTTTACGAAGTTAAAAAGTTTCAATTATATTAAAAATAAGCCATTTTTGAAAAAATTGAGAAAATCTACCAACTATTTTTCAGTAAATTACCCTGAAAATTAAATAACTTTAGGCAATTTAGGCACTCCAAACTTTAGGCACTGATTAGTTATATATTTTCATCATTCATTACTGCAGGCATCCCAAATCGGATCTTTTGGCGTTGGGGCGATAATTGAAATAATTTCATTGGAAACTGGGTGAACGAACTCAATTTTATGCGCGTGTAAATGAATGCTTGCGTCTTTATTGCTTCGGTCAAAACCATATTTTAAATCGCCTTTTATGGGAGAACCTATAGAAGTTAACTGACATCTGATTTGATGGTGGCGACCAGTTTCTAAATCAATTTCCAGTAAGTGATAATTGTCGAGGGATTTTAGTACTCTATAATGAAGAACGGCTTTTTTGCTGCCTTCAATTTCTGTGTTATAAGAAGTGGATTTATTATTTTTCGGGTTCTTTATCAAGTAACTTGTAATAGTGTCTGCATCTTTCTCCGGTTTATTTTTAACCACCGTCCAATAGGTTTTATTTACTTTTTTTTCGCGCAGCATTTTATTGAAACGTTCCAAAGCTTTTGATGTTTTGGCAAAAACCACAATTCCTGTAGTTGGTCGGTCGAGGCGATGTACCGTACCCAAAAAAACGGCGCCAGGCTTGGTGTATTTTTCCTTGATAAATGATTTTACAACGTCGCTTAAAGGCTCATCTCCGGTTTTATCACCCTGAACAATGTCGCCAGATCGTTTGTTGACAATGATAAAGTGGTTGTCTTCAAAAAGAATTTGCAGGTTGTTTTTGGTTGAAGCCATTTTTAGGATTGTGTGGCTACTTTCTTGTTTAAATCGTCTATAAAATTCAGCAATTCCTCTTTTCCGGTCGTATCTATTGCAGAAGTCACAAAATGTGGCGGCATGCTTTCCCAATTGGATTTGGTCATCACCTTGCCGTAAACCTGAATATTTCTGTTCAATTCAGCAAGTTTTAACTTGTCGGCTTTGGTAAAAACCATATAAAAAGGAATGCTGTTTTCGCCCAAAAACTCCATAAATTCCAAATCTATTTTTTGGGGTTCCAATCTTGAATCAATCAACACAAAAGTGCAAATCAATTGTTGGCGAAGCAATAAATAATCTTTTATAAACTCTTGAAATGTTTGTCTTTTCGATTTTGAAACCTGCGCATAACCGTATCCGGGCAAATCGACCAAAAACCAATTTTCGTTAATTTTAAAATGATTGATAAGCTGGGTTTTTCCCGGTTTTCCCGATGTTTTTGCCAACTTGCTTTTATTGGTAATCATATTGATTAATGAAGACTTTCCCACATTTGAGCGTCCGATAAAAGCATACTCCGGAAGCTGCTCTTTTGGGCATTTGGAGACGTCGGTATTGCTGGTTACAAAATCAGCAGATTTAATTTTCATGGGTTATAGGTTCCTTTCTTTTAGCCAGTTTTCAAGAATTTTATTAAACACGTCTGGGTGTTCCATCATCGGTGCATGGCCACATTTATCAATCCAAAATAAGCTGGCGTCTGGCAATAACTTCTGAAAATCAATAGCGACTTCTGGCGGAGTAACTGAATCATTTTTACCCCAAATAATGCAAGCTGGAATATTCATTGAAGGCAAGTCTTTTGCCATATTATGTCGAATGGCACTTTTGGCAATTGCCAGAGTTTTGATAACCCTGACCCGATCATTTACAGAAGCATAAATTTCATCTACAACTTCTTTTGTTGCAATTTTTGGGTCGTAAAAAACTTCTTCAGTCTTGGCTTTTATATACTCGTAATTTCCTCTTTTTGGATAGGTATCGCCCATTGATTTTTCGTACAAACCTGAACTTCCGGCCAAAACAAGTCCGGCAACATTATTTGGGTTCAACTTGGTGAAATACAAGGCGATATGTCCGCCTAAAGAGTTTCCTAGCAATATAGCCTTGTCAATTTTTTTATACGCCATAAAATCTTTTAAAAATTTCGACAAGTTTTTAACATTTGTTTTTAACAAGGGCAATTTATAAATGGGCAATTCAGGGATAATTACTTTATAGCCATTTTCTGAAAAATAGTTCAAAACACCATCAAAATTACTCAACGCTCCCATCAGTCCGTGAAGCACAATTATTGTTTGTCCTTCACCAGCTTCAACATAGCTATACTTGCCATCTGTAATAAGTTTACTGCTCATTTATTGCTCATTTTTATACCTTATTGCAAAGGTAACTTTTTTTTCGAAAATACAGTTTTTTTCTATGGCCTGCAACTAAAATAGTAAGGGTCTGAATTTCATTAATATAGGTTAAAAATGATCCGAAGTGACAAAAGTTATCAACAAAGTGGAGAATTGTGGTAAAATGTGGGAAAAAATTTATATTTTTGAATACACTCAAATACATGATGGTAAATTTAATTGGAACATACGAAGGTAAAGCTGATGCGAAAGGAAGGTTGCTGCTTTCCAACGCATTAAAGAAACAGCTGACGCCAATGTTGCAGGAAGGTTTTGTAATAAAACGTTCCGTGTTTCAGCCATGTTTAGAGTTGTATCCGATGTCTGAATGGAATGCGATGATGGCAAAAGTGAATACCTTAAATCGGTTTGTGAAAAAGAACAATGATTTCATCAGACGGTTTACTGCAGGCGTAAAAATGGTGGAGCTAGACAGTTTAGGAAGGTTGTTGATTCCGAAGGATTTACTGGTGTTTGCTGAAATCAACAAAAATGTGGTGCTTTCATCCGCAGTGAACATTGTTGAGATTTGGGATAAAGACAAGTATGAAAAAGCGATAGATGACGCTACGGTTGATTTTGCTGATTTGGCGGAAAATGTAATGGGTAACGTAAATGAAAACGAAGATGGAATATCATAATCCGGTATTGTTAAAAGAAAGTGTTGACGGTTTAAATATCAAGCCGGACGGCATATATGTTGACGTGACTTTTGGTGGAGGAGGCCATTCAAGAGAAATATTGGGCAGGTTGAATGAACACGGAAAACTCTTTGCGTTTGACCAGGATGAAGATGCAAAAATGAATATTATTGACGATCCGCGATTTACGTTGATTCCGCAGAATTTTAGATTCATTAAAAGGTATTTGCGTTTTTACGGTATCAAAAAAGTGGATGGCATTTTGGCGGATTTAGGGGTGTCTTCTCATCAATTTGATGAAGCGGAACGCGGATTTTCGACACGATTTGATGCCAATTTAGATATGAGAATGAACCAATCGGGAGAATTGTCGGCTTTTGAGGTGATCAATAAATATGAGGAGGAAAAATTGGCCAACGTGCTTTTTAATTACAGTGAATTGCGCAACGCAAAAGACATTGCGAGAAGAATCGTGGAAAAACGTTCCGAAGAAAAAATTAAAACAAGTTTTCAATTAAAAGAAGTTTTGGCGGCATTTGTGCCAAAATCACAAGAGCATAAAGTGCTGGCCCAAATTTTTCAGGGAATTAGAATTGAAGTAAATCAAGAAATAGAAGCTTTAAAGGAATTTTTATTGCAAGTGCCTGAATTGCTTAATGATAACGGAAGATTGAGCGTGCTTTCTTACCATTCTTTGGAAGACAGATTGGTAAAAAGGTTTATCAGAAGTGGACTTTTTGAAGGGGAACCCGTAAAAGATTATTATGGAAATGTAACAGTTCCTTTAAAGAAAGTCGGACAAATGGTGGTTCCGTCATTTCAGGAAATTAAGAAAAACAGCAGGGCGAGAAGCGCAAAATTAAGAATCGCAACTTTAGCATAAATGGCAAAAATTTCAAATAGCGTTTATGATTTGCTGAAAGGGAAATTTTTAATACAAGAAGATTCCTTAAAAAATTGGCGTTTCATTTTTTTTATAGTGGGTTTGGTGATGTTGATGATAGCAAGCGGACATAATTCGGATAAAAAAGTGATGGAGATTGCAAAACTGAATAAAGAAATTAAAGAATTAAGAGCTGAATTTGTTGATACGCGCTCAATTTCAATGAAAATGAAATTAGAATCAACCATAAGAAATAAAGTGGCGGAATATGGATTAAAACCAAGTGAAAATCCACCAAAAGTAATTAAGGTAACCTCAAAAAAAGCAAAATAACATTGGCTGCAACAAAAAAAGGCATATTAAATAAACTCTATTTTGTATTTGTGTTTATCACACTTTTTTTGGCGGCTATTATTGTTAAGCTAACTGATATTCAATTTGATGAAGGTGAAAAATATAGAGAAATGTCGGAGCACCTTACGCTAAAAAATGACACCATTTTTGCAAACCGAGGCAATGTATTTTCTGCGGATGGCAGTTTGTTGGCTACTTCTATGTCGCAATATGAAATTAGAATGGATGCTTACACGGTTGATGGTGAGGAATTTGAAAAAAACATCAGAAGTCTTTCTGTGGAATTGTCCAAAATGTTGGGTAAACCAGCTAAAGAATGGGAAAATAAAATTAGAAAAGCGCGAACCAATAAAAACAGGTACTTATTTATAACCAAAAAACTTGGGTATACTGACTACATGAAAATTAAAAGTTTTCCAATTTTTAATTTGGGTATGTACAAAGGCGGGTTTATAGCGGAGCAATCCACCGTTCGGGCGCATCCGCTGGGAAAAGTTGCCGAACGAACCATTGGCTATGATGATTACCGTGGCGCGCCCGGTATTGAAGGCGCTTATAGGGATTATTTAAATGGAAAATTTGGATGGCGTTTGAAGCAAAAAATAGCGCAAGGACAATGGAAACCAATTAATGACACCAATGAAAAGGAGCCAATTGACGGAAAAGATATTGTAACCACCATTGATATTAATATACAGGATATTGCGCATCATTCCTTATTAAGACAGTTAGAGATTTATGAAGCAGATCACGGTTGCGTGGTGGTTATGGAAACCAAAACAGGTGAAATTAAAGCGATTTCCAACTTGGGTAAAAATGCTAATGGGACTTATTATGAAAGGTTGAATTATGCTGTTGGAGAATCTAATGAACCCGGATCCGCTTTTAAAGTGATGTCGATGGTTGTGGCTTTGGAATCAAAAGTGATAGACACCAGCACGATGGTTGATACCGGAGCGGGAAAGTATATGATGCATGGAAGATCCATAAGCGACTCACACAGAGGTGGTTTCGGAAAAATTTCTGCAGCTCGTGCGCTTGAAGTTTCTTCAAATATTGGATTTGCAAGATTGATTGAAGAAAATTTTGGCCAAAATCCAGAAAAATTTATCAATTATTTAAGGGGAATGCATTTAAATGAAAAAATAGGGTTGCCCATAAAAGGAGAAGGCATTGCGGAAATTCCTGGTCCTGGCGATAAAAAATGGAGTAAAAATGCTTTGCCATCAATTGCTTATGGATATAACATTAGTCTTACGCCTCTTCAAATATTGACATTCTATAATGCCATCGCAAACAATGGAGAAATGGTGAAGCCACGGTTTATTAAAGAAATTCGTTCTCGTGACAAAAACGTAGAAACTTTTGATAAAGAGGTCATCAATCCGGCAATTTGTTCAAAAGAAACCATTGATAAAATGCATGAAATGCTTAAAAATGTTGTGATGCGAGGAACCGGGAAAAAATTATATGCTGAAAATTTTTCTATGGCCGGCAAAACTGGAACTGCACGAACTGAATATTGGAATGCAGACTGGGATACAAACAGACGATACATTTCTTCATTTACGGGATATTTTCCTGCCGAAAATCCGAAATATTCCTGCATTGTCGTCATTCATAAACCAAAAGCGCAAACAGGCTATTATGGCGCAGATGTTTCTGGGCCAGTTTTTAAAGATATCGCTCAAAAAATATATACCTCAAAATCTGAAATAGATAAAATCGACAATAAAACGCCACGTTTTAAAAGCATTGAAAATGACTATAACACCTATTTTACAATGTCCAACAAGGAAATCGATTCCATCCCAAATGTAACTGGAATGCCGGGAATGGACGCCATTTCTTTGCTTGAAAATTTAGGGTTAAAAGTAAGTTATATGGGGAATGGAAAAGTGGCCGGGCAATCTCTTAACGCTGGAGAAAAAATTATAAAAGGATCAACTATAATTCTAAATTAAAATCATTGAAATCAGTCAAAGACATATTAGATAAAGTTGTGGTAAATACCATACAAGGCAGCACCGAAATAAGGGTAAGCGCCATTGTATTCGATTCTAGAAATGTACAAAAAGACTGCTTGTTTGCGGCGCAAAAAGGATTGCTGTTTGATGGCCATCAATTTATTGATAAAGCCATAGAATTGGGCGCTGTTGCCATACTTTGTGAAAAATTGCCTAAGGATTTGGTTGAAAATATAACTTATATTCAGGTTGAAGATTCAAATAGCGCTTTAGCACTGATTGCTTCAAACTTTTACAACCATCCTTCTTCAAAATTAAAATTGATTGGAATTACGGGCACAAACGGTAAAACTACTGTTGCCACATTATTGTATAAATTGTTTCAAAATGCCGGTTACAAAACCGGATTGTTATCGACCGTAAAAATTTTAGTCGATACCAAACAATATGAAGCAACCCATACCACGCCAAATTCTGTGGCCATAAATTATTATTTGAATGAAATGGTTGAGTTGGGCGTTGATTACTGTTTTATGGAAGTGAGTTCTCATGGAATTCATCAAAAAAGAACAGAAGGATTGCAATTTGCTGGCAGTGTATTTACCAATTTAACCCATGACCATTTAGATTATCATAAAACATTTAATGAATACAGAGACGTAAAAAAATCGTTTTTTGATGCATTGCCGAAATCGGCTTTTGCATTGGTTAATATTGATGATAAAAACGGAATGGTGATGCTTCAAAACACGAAAGCAAAAAAACAGTCTTATGCTTTAAAAACGATGGCCGATTTTAAGGCCAAAATAATAGAAAACCAGTTTTCGGGCTTGGTGCTGAATATCAATAATAATGAAGTTTATACCAAATTAATTGGGCGATTTAACGCCTATAATTTACTGGCTGTTTATGGTACTTCTGTCCTTTTGGGATTAGATTCTACGGAAGCGTTGCAACATTTGAGCAAGTTGGAAAACGTAACGGGCAGGTTTCAATATTTAATTTCGAAAGGCGGCGTAACCGCTATTGTGGATTATGCGCATACACCAGATGCCCTAAAAAACGTATTGGAAACCATCAATGAAATACGAACCGGAAATGAACAAGTAATTACCGTTGTGGGATGCGGTGGCAATCGAGACAAAGCGAAACGTCCTGTGATGGGACGAATCGCCTCTCAATTAAGCACGCAAGTATTGGTGACATCCGACAATCCGAGGAATGAAAATCCGCAAACAATCATTGAAGAAATTGAGGCAGGAATTGAACCTCAAAATTTACGAAAATCCATATCGATTTTAGATCGGGAGCAAGCAATAAAAACGGCTGCAAAATTGGCAAAAAAAGGCGATATCATTTTAATTGCCGGAAAAGGCCATGAAACCTATCAGGAAATACAGGGAGTTAAACGTCATTTTGATGATTATGAGCAGATTACAAAATATTTAAACGTCATAGAAATTTAATAGTATGTTATATTATTTATTCGAATATTTAGATAAACATTACGATTTAGCAGGAGCTGGGCTGTTTCAGTATATCTCGTTTCGTTCGGCATTGGCGTTTATTGTTTCACTACTTTTTTCAACCATATATGGAAAAAAGATCATCAACTTTTTGCAATTAAAACAAGTGGGAGAGTCGGTGAGAGATTTAGGTTTGGAAGGCCAAGTTGAAAAGGCAGGAACACCAACAATGGGTGGTGTCATTATTATTTTGGCAACACTCATTCCGGTTTTGTTATTTGCGCAAATTGAAAATGTGTATATCGTGTTGTTGGTAGTGACTACATTATGGATGGGAACAATTGGTTTTGTTGATGATTATATTAAAATTTTTAAACAAGATAAAGCTGGATTAAAAGGAAGGTTTAAAATTTTAGGCCAGATTACGCTGGGAATTTTTGTGGGTGCCATGCTTTATTTTCATCCAAGCGTTACAATGAAGGAAAAATTGCCAACAAAATATCAATATACTACGGAACAAGGTGTTCAGGTATTGTTTGCCGATGCTAAAAAGTCAATGAAAACCACCATTCCATTTGTTAAAAACAATGAATTGGATTACGCATCAGCCCTGGCATTTTTAGGAACTGGCTACAAAAAATATGCTTGGTTAATATTTATTCCAATCGTTATTTTTATTATCACGGCAGTTTCAAATGGCGCAAATTTAACCGATGGTATTGACGGCCTGGCAGCAGGTTCGTCGGCCATAATGGTATTGACGCTCGGGATTTTTGCATGGGTTTCCGGAAACATCATTTTCGCAAATTATTTGGATGTGATGTACATTCCGAATTCAGGTGAAATGACCATTTTTATAGCCGCTTTTGTAGGTGCTTTAATCGGATTTTTATGGTACAATACTTATCCGGCACAAGTATTTATGGGAGATACGGGAAGTTTAACTATTGGAGCCGTAATTGCAGTTTTAGCCATCGCTGTACGAAAAGAATTGCTCATTCCTATTTTGGCGGGTGTTTTTTTGGTTGAAAATTTATCGGTAGTGCTGCAGGTAGGATATTTTAAATACACCAAAAAGAGATTTGGCGAGGGACGACGAATTTTTAAAATGGCGCCTTTGCACCATCATTATCAAAAATCAGGCTATCATGAAAGTAAAATCGTGACACGGTTCTGGATTGTAGGAATCATGTTGGCGGTATTGGCCATTGTAACGCTAAAGTTAAGGTAAAGCCCTACTTTAATTCCTCTCCGAAGGGGAGGAGGATAAAGTAAAAAAAAGAAAATATGAATATTGAAAAATCCCCCTTCGTGGGAAATAGGAGCCTTTTGGTTGTTCTTGGAGCTGGAGAAAGCGGTGTAGGAACCGCTATTTTGGGGAAACAAAAAGGATATGAGGTTTTTGTTTCTGATCAAGGACTCATTGCTGAAAAATATAAAGAAGTTCTTTTAAATAATGACATTTTATTTGAAGAGGGAAAACATACGGAATCCAAAATAATGGAGGCTGATTTGGTGATGAAAAGCCCTGGAATTCCTGAGAAAGTTCCATTGGTAAAACAATTAAAAAGCAAAGGTATTCCAGTGATTTCTGAAATTGAGTTCGCTTCAAAATATACCAAAGGAGTTATTGTGGGAATCACAGGCTCAAACGGGAAAACCACCACAACCATGTTGGTTAACCATATTTTGAAAAAGGCGAATTTGAATGTAGGAATGGGTGGGAATATAGGTGTCAGTTTTGCGCAACAGGTAGCAGAAAATAAGTTTGATATCCACGTGTTGGAATTAAGCAGTTTTCAGTTGGACGGTATTGTAAATTTTGCGCCTCACATAGCCATCATTACAAATATTACGCCTGATCATTTGGACAGGTACGATTATAAATTTGAAAATTATATCCATTCGAAATTCAGAATTACTGAAAATCAGACCGAAAATGATTTTTTGATTTATGATGCTGATGATAAAGTAATTACAGCGTGGTTGAAAAACAACAAAACCAAAGCCACTTTATTGCCTGTTTCAATAGAAAAGGAGCTGGAACAAGGAGTTTATTTAAAAAATGACAACATAATAATTAAGTATAAAACCGAAGAGACACTCATGAACATTTCAACCTTAGCCTTAAAAGGAAAACACAATACAAAAAACGCAATGATGTCATCAATGAGCACATCTTTGTTAAATGTTCGAAATCCCACCATAAGGGAAAGTTTGGAAGATTTTGAAGGGGCGGAACACCGATTAGAATTTGTGCTGAAAATTAATGGCGTGCAATATATCAACGATTCCAAAGCAACAAATGTCAATGCCACTTTCTATGCCTTGGATAGCGTAAAAGCGCCAACAGTATGGATTGTTGGAGGTGTAGATAAAGGAAATGATTATTTGGATTTAATGCCGTTTGTAAGAGAAAAAGTGAAGGCCATTATTTGTTTGGGACTGGACAACAGAAAAATAATGCAAACTTTTGGCAATGTGATTGATTTAATTGTTGAAACAGCCGGCGCAGAGGAAGCCGTGAAAGTTGCCTACAAAATTGCTGAAAAAGGAGATACCGTTTTATTGTCTCCTGCTTGCGCAAGTTTTGATCTGTTTGAAAATTATGAAGACAGGGGAAATAAATTTAAAGAAGCAGTTAGGTCATTGTAGATGAAAAATATTCTTAAAAATATAGAGGGGGATAAAGCGATATGGGCGATTGTTACGGTCATGGCAATTTTGTCGTTTATGCCTGTGTACAGCGCCAGCACCAATTTGGTTTACGGAACCCATGTGGGAACGCCCTTCTACTATTTATTTAAGCATGTGATTTTATTGTTTCTTGGATTTTTAATTATTTATGGGGTGCATAAAGTCCCATTTAGATATTTTAGTGGCGGTTCCGTTTTAATGTTGCCGTTGGTTATTCTATTGCTTATTTACACGCTGGCCCAAGGAACCACCATTGGCGGTTCAAATGCCAGCAGGTGGATTGAAATTCCGTTTATTGGCGTTGGTTTTCAAACTTCCACTTTAGCCATTTTGGTTTTAATGATCTATGTTTCTCGCTATTTAGCGCGTAAAAAAGAAATTGAAATTACATTTAAGGAAAGTATTTGGCAGTTGTGGCTGCCAATTGCAATAACACTGGCATTGATCTTACCGGCAAATTTTTCAACAACGGCAATTGCTTTTTTAATGATTTTGATGCTGGCCTTTATTGGTGGTTATCCAATCAAATATTTATTGGGTGTTGTGGGCGTTGGCGTTGTATTTCTGGGCTTATTTGTATTGACGGCCAAGGCGCTTCCCGGTGTTTTTCCAAATAGGGTAGATACTTGGATTAGCCGGGTAGAAAACTTCTCAAATCCGAGTGCAGAAGAAGGTTATCAGGTTGAAAAAGCTAAAATTGCCATTGCAACTGGCGGATTGCAAGGACGGGGCCCAGGAAAAAGTATCCAAAAAAACTTTTTGCCTCAATCTTCTTCCGATTTTATTTTTGCGATTATAGTGGAGGAATACGGATTATTGGGCGCTTTATTGGTGATGCTCATGTATTTTATGCTGTTGTTTCGCATTGTGATTGCCGCAAAAAAAGCAAGAAGTATTTTTGCCACCCTGCTCATTATTGGCGTTGGTTTGCCCATCATTTTTCAAGCGATGATCAATATGGCGGTGGCTGTTAATTTGTTTCCGGTGACCGGACAAACATTGCCGTTAATCAGCAGTGGAGGAACTTCTATTTGGATGACTTGCTTTGCAATAGGCATTATTTTAAGCGTTACCGCCGAAAAAGATTTGGACCCAGATTTAGTGAATGAAGATAACCCCTTAAATGTTTTACATGAAGCAATCGGTTAACATCATATTAAGCGGAGGCGGCACTGGCGGACATATTTATCCGGCACTTGCTATTGCTAATGAATTGAAGATAAAATATCCTGATGCCAATTTTTTGTTTGTTGGCGCAAAGGATAAAATGGAAATGGAGAAAATTCCGGAAGCCGGATATAGCATTAAAGGATTGTGGATTTCTGGAATTCAGCGAAAATATATTTTAAAAAATTTGTCATTCCCTTTTAAATTGGTGAGCAGTCTGTCTAAAGCATATAGAATTATCAAAGAATTTAAACCGGACATTGTAATTGGCACCGGCGGTTTTGCAAGCGGACCAACCTTATATGTGGCAAGCAGCCGAAAAATAAAAACATTGATTCAGGAGCAAAACTCCTATCCGGGAATCACCAATAAACTGTTGGCGAAAAGAGTCGATAAAATTTGTGTGGCTTATGATGGGTTGGAACGTTTTTTTCCTTCAAACAAAATTGTAAAAACCGGAAATCCAGTTCGACAAGATTTACTTGAAATAACAGGAAAAGGCGAAGAATCCAAAAAATATTTCAATTTAAAAAGCGACAAAAAAACCTTGGTAATAATTGGCGGAAGTTTAGGTGCCAGAGCCCTGAATAATTTAATTGAAAAAAATATTGATTGGTTGGTCTCCAAAAATATACAGGTTATTTGGCAAACAGGAAAATTGTATTATGATGAATTTAAAAAATACGATGAATTGGAAGGCGTGCAAACACATGCTTTTTTGAACAGGATGGATTTAACATACACGGCAGCCGATTTTATTATTAGCCGTGCAGGTGCGGGTTCAATTTCAGAATTATGCATTGTGGGGAAACCGGTCATTTTTATTCCATCCCCGAATGTTGCGGAAGACCATCAAACAAAAAATGCCTTAGCGGTTGTGAATAATGAGGCGGCTATATTGTTGAAAGAATCTGAATTAGAAATGTTTCAAACCAAGTTTGAAGAATTGTTGGAAAATACAGCATTACAGCAAAAATTAGGTAAAAACATAAAAAAATTGGCATTGCCAAACGCCACAAAAGATATAGTTGAAGAAATTGTAAAATTAATAAACAGGTAATTAAGTTGAATTTAGAGCGCATACATAATGTTTATTTTGTTGGTATCGGAGGCATCGGTATGAGCGCTATTGCAAATTATTTTAAAAGCAACGGCAAAAATGTTGCGGGTTACGATAAAGTTCCAACAAAAATTACCGATTCGCTTCAGCAAATGGGAATACCGATTCATTTTGAAGATTCGGTAGCTTTAATTCCTGCGGAATTTAAAAACAACCAAGATACCATTGTGGTTTATACGCCTGCAATTCAGAAGCATAATTTAGAATTAAACTATTTGTGGGAACAACATTTTACAGTTTTAAAACGTGCTGAAATATTGGGCACAATTACAAAAAACACCTTTTGTTTGGCGGTTGCCGGAACCCACGGAAAAACAACGACCTCCACAATGTTAGGCCATATTTTAAAGGAAGCCGGTGTAAATGCCACTTCTTTTTTAGGCGGAATCTCAGAAAATTACAAGTCTAATTTAATTTTGGGAGGCGATGAAATTTCTGTGGTGGAAGCCGATGAATTTGACCGTTCGTTTTTAAAGTTATCCCCAAATATTGCCTGCATCACTTCTATGGATGCAGATCATTTGGATATTTATGGCGAAAAAACCGAGTTGGAAAAATCGTTTAAAGATTTTGCCGATAAAGTTTCAGAAACACTCATCGTCAGAAAAGGATTGCCACTTAAAGGCATAACATTCGGCATTGAAGAAGGCGCGGATTATGATGCCAAAAATTTAAAAATAGAAGAAGGCGCTTACATTTTTGATGTTCAGACACCTTCAGAAAATATAGAAAATATAAAAATTAACCTACCGGGTAAACACAATGTGCTAAATGCGGTGGCGGCTTTGGCAATGGCAAATATTATGGGGGTTTCACTCCAGGCCATTGCCGAAGCTTTACTAACTTTTAAAGGGATTGAAAGACGTTTTTCCTACAAAATTAAAACAGATAATTTGGTGCTGATTGATGATTATGCGCACCATCCTACAGAAATTAATGCAGTAGTGGATGCAGTTAGGGAAATGTATCCCACAAAAAAAATAGCGGGAATTTTTCAACCGCATTTATATAGCAGAACAAGGGACTTTATAGATGATTTTGCGGCAAGCTTGTCTCGTTTTGATGAGTTGATCTTGTTAGACATTTATCCGGCAAGGGAATTGCCCATTGAAGGCGTGACTTCATCCTGGTTGTTGAATAAAATTACTGTTGAAGATAAACAAATTTCTTCAAAAGAGAAATTGGTTGATAATGTTTTAAAGCTTGATTCACAAGTAATTGTGATGATTGGTGCAGGTGATATTGGCGAATTGGTGGAGGTAATTAAAAATGCTTTGAGCCATG
>PHDE01000065.1:13883-31607 GCA_002842505.1 Bacteroidetes bacterium HGW-Bacteroidetes-3
GATGTCCTTGGTGGTCTTTTTATATGGTTTTTCAAATCTAAAAAACAGCACTCAAAAAGTAACAGATATTTCCATAGAATTTGAGCTTGGAGACAACCTTTTTATGGATCGCCAAATGGTTAATAAATTGTTAATACAAAATGGCGGAACAGTTAAGAATCTAACAAAATCTGTTATAGATTTACATAATTTGGAAGCAAATATACAATCACACCCAATGGTAGAAAGTGCTTCGGTTTATTTAACGATTGACGGTTTTCTTAAAGCTAAAATCAAACAGCGAACCCCTATAGCGAGAGTAGTCATGAATAATGAAAGTTATTACATTGACAGACAGGCAAAATCAATGCCTTTATCCGAGAATTTTTCAGCTAGGGTAATGTTGATTTCGGGAGTAATAAAAGAAGAAAATAATGATGAAATTCATCAATTGGTGACGGCTATTTTGAATGATGAATTTTTAAAAGAGCAGATTATTTCAATAGAGAAAAAGCCAAAAAACGAATATGTTTTGGACACAAGGGTTGGTGATCAGAAAATAATTTTGGGAAAAATTGAAAATTTGAATCAAAAAATTAAAAATTTGGATTCATTTTATATCAAAACAATGGCTGACAGTACAATTTATAAGTACGATTCGATTAATTTAAAATACAACAAGCAAGTTGTGTGCACAAATAAAGGAGATTATGGAAAATGATGATATTTCGGTAGGATTGGATATAGGGACAACAAAGATTGTCGCTATGATTGGTCGCAGAAATGAGTATGGGAAGATAGAGCTTTTAGGAATTGGCAAAGCCAAAAGTTTGGGTGTGCACCGTGGCGTGGTAAATAATATTACGCAAACAATACAATCTATACAAAGAGCTGTTGATGAGGCTATTGCTGTTTCAGGAATTAAAATTACTGATGCTGTTGTTGGTATCGCGGGGCAACATATAAGAAGTTTACAACATAGTGATTACATAACACGACCTAATTCAGAAGAAGTTATTAGCGAGGAAGATTTGGAAAAATTGGAAAAGCAAGTGTATAAGTTGGTGATGCTTCCGGGGGAGGAAATTATTCACGTGCTTCCGCAGGAATTTAAAGTTGACGGGCAAGGTGAAATTACGCAGCCAGTTGGAATGTATGGAGGCAGATTGGAAGCCAATTTTCACGTAGTTGTGGGGCAAATTTCTTCCATCAGAAATGTTGGGCGATGCATTAAAAGTGCCGGATTAAATTTGGCGGGAATTACCTTGGAGCCTTTGGCATCAGCAGAAGCAGTTTTAAGCGCAGAGGAAAAAGAAGCCGGAGTGGCATTAATTGACATAGGTGGCGGAACTACGGATTTGGCAATTTTTAAAAATGGAATTATACGCCATACCGCAGTGATTCCTTTTGGCGGAAACGTAATTACCGAAGATATTAAAGAAGGTTGTTCCATTATTGAAAAGCAGGCCGAATTGTTAAAAACAAAATTTGGATCGGCGTGGCCTGGCGAAAATAAAGACAACGAAATTGTGTCAATTCCTGGTTTACGCGGAAGGGATCCTAAAGAAATTACATTAAAAAATCTGTCCAAAATTATTCAGGCAAGAGTGGTTGAAATTATTGAACAGGTGTTTTTGGAAATTAAAAACTATGGCCATGAAGAGCCAAAGAAAAAACTAATAGCAGGAATTGTTTTAACAGGAGGAGGAGCGCAATTAAAGCACATAAAACAACTCGTTGAATACATTACGGGAATGGATACTAGAATTGGCTATCCTAATGAAAATTTGGCTGGGGATTCAGACGAAAGTTTGTCTAGCCCGCAATATGCAACGGCAGTCGGACTTTTAATGAACGGGTTGAATAAAATTGAGAAAGCTAAAAAGGCCAAAATAGCGCAACAGAATTTTCAGGAAACAAAAACCGAAGATGTTAAAAAAGATGCTCCTGTTGTTGAAGAATTCAAAGAACCTAAAAAGTCCATTTTTGAAAAATGGGGCGATAAGTTTAGAGATTTTTTAGACAATGCAGAGTAATCAATAAATAAATAAATAAATTATAGAATAATCCAATAAATATATATTATGAGCAGTTCAGATTTTAGCAACATTTCATTCGATTTACCAAAAAATCAGTCCAACGTTATAAAAGTTATTGGAGTTGGCGGTGGCGGCAGCAATGCCGTAAACCATATGTATTTACAGGGAATTGACGGCGTTGATTTCGTGATTTGCAATACAGATGCGCAAGCATTGCATAACAGTCCGATACCGACAAAAATTCAATTGGGCGTTTCATTAACGGAAGGATTGGGTGCAGGCGCAAATCCGGAAGTTGGTGAACAGGCAGCCATGGAGAGCATTCAGGAAATTAAACAAATGCTGTCTTCCAATTCAAAAATGGTTTTTATCACAGTTGGAATGGGTGGTGGAACAGGAACTGGAGCCGCACCAGTAATAGCCAGGGTTGCAAGGGAATTGGATTTATTAACGATTGGCATTGTGACTATTCCGTTTAATTTTGAAGGAAAAATGCGTAATGACCAAGCCTATAAAGGAATTGATAAATTGCGTGAATATGTAGATTCCTTGGTGGTAATTAATAACAATAAATTGCGTGAAGTGTACGGAAATCTTGGTTTTAAAGCCGGATTTTCCAAAGCCGACGAAGTTTTGTCCACAGCAGCGCGTGGAATTGCAGAAGTAATTACGCATCACTATACGCAAAACATCGATTTAAAAGATGCCAAAACGGTATTGTCAAACAGTGGAACGGCCATTATGGGCTCAGCAAGCGCATCGGGTGAAAATAGGTCGGAAATTGCGATTTCCAAAGCATTGGATTCCCCATTGTTAAACGACAATAAAATTACGGGCGCCAAAAATGTATTGTTGTTGATTGTTTCCGGATCGGAAGAAATTACGATAGACGAAATAGGCGAAATCAACGACTATATTCAGGCTGAAGCAAAGTCTAACGTAAATATTATTATGGGTGTTGGCGAAGATGAATCGTTAGGCAACGCCATTTCCGTTACTATTGTGGCAACAGGTTTTAACAAAGACCAACAACATGAAATTTCAAATACCGAAGCGAAAAAAATAATTCATACGCTTAATGACGACCAAGAAGCCACCTTCGATTTTTTTGAAAAAACCCTTTTGAAGGAACCTTCAGCAAAGCAATTCAGCAAACCGGAATTTAAAATACCCGAGCCAATACCAACTTTTGAAGAAAAAATAATATATGATCTGGGTGAAGAAGATGAGGAGATTGAAGATGATTTCGAGATTATTTCCACCACTGAATTTGTTAAAAATATAGAAGTTGTTTATGAAGAAATTGCTTATCAAACTACGGATGATGATTTTGTGATTACCTCTTATAATCCTCAAAAGGAGGAGCCTGTTGCTCTAGTTGAAGAAGAAAAACAAATTTCTTTTACGTTTGATTTGCCTCTATCCGAATTTAAAAATAAACCTAAAGTCGAAGAGCTTAAAACGAATGTAAATGCCATAGAAGTTCAAGACCATCAATTGGTGAATACCATAAAAAAGGTGGAAGAGGATGTTTATTTTACTTTGGAAGATTATACGGAATTGGAGGACAATTTAACAAAAGCTTCAAAACCAGTGATTATTGAAGATAAATTAAATGATGATGAGATGAATTTTACGCTTCGTTCAAAACCAGAAATGGACATAAGAGAGGTTGAAGTAGTTGATTATAAAGAAGTGTCTCCATTAGATTTGACGATTGCCGAATTACAGCAAAGAGCATCTGACAGAAGGGAAAAAATGAAAAATTTTAATTATAAATTCATCAATAAATTAAGCAAAAATATTGATGAAATGGATAAAGAACCTGCTTATAAAAGAATGGGAATTGAATTGGACCAAACTGCGCACTCATCAGAATTTTATCAATCTAGGACGACCTTGGAAATTGATGACAGCGATGCGATTCAATTTCGATCAAACAATTCTTTTTTGCATGACAATGTAGATTAAAAAGTAGCCCAAAGACAAAAAACTTGGTAATTTTTCTAAGTTTTTAGCTCGAAAATCTTCTTGAAATAATGGAGATTTTCGAGTTCTTTTTTTTTATCTTTGCCGAATAAAATTGTACGATTATGAGTTTACAGGAAAAGATTATGGATAAGATGAAAGAGGCGATGAAAACTAAAGATAAAGTGGCTTTAGAATCGCTAAGGGCTGTTAAGTCCGAAATATTATTGGCCCAAACAAAAAGTGCTGCTTCTGGTGAATTGACTGAAGATGAAGAAATAAAATTGCTTCAAAAATTGGTAAAGCAAAGAAGAGACAGTGCTGCCATTTATAAAGAACAAGGCAGAAATGATTTGGCAGAACCTGAATTAGCGCAAGTGGAAGTAATCTCTCAGTTTTTGCCAGCACAAATGAGTGAAGATGATGTGAAAAATGCCGTGGCTGAAATTATTAAAACAGTGGGCGCAACTTCTATGAAAGATATGGGAAATGTGATGGCGCTTGCTTCAAAAGAATTGGCGGGAAAAGCCGACGGAAAAGCAATTTCCACCGCAGCGAAACAGTTATTGGGATAAAATAAAGGCCTCGTGGCGCAACTGAATAGCGCACTGGATTTCGGCTCCAGCGGTTGCAGGTTTGAATCCTGCCGGGGTCACGAATAAATCAACAAAATTTGAAAACAAAGCAAGCTAAAAAACAAAGCTTGCTTTTATTTTTTATGCTGCGGTGTTTTCTTTTGTTGATTTTCAAAGCGGAGTTTTGTCAGGACCATCGCAGATAATCCTGAAGAAAAACAAAGCTTGCTTTTATTTTTTAAGCTGCGGCGTTTTCTTTTGTTGATTTTCAAAGCGGAGCTTTGTAAGGACCATCGCAGATAATCCTGAAGAAAGAAAAAGCTTGTTTTTATTTTTTAAGCTGCGGCGTTTTCTTTTGTTGATTTTCAAAGCGGAGCTTTGTAAGGACCATCGCAGATAATCCTTCAACTATTCAAGAAATGGCTTAATTGAATTTTTTCTTTAGCAGCGCTTGAATGTCTTTATTTGCGCCGTAAACCACTAAAATATCACCTTTTTCAAGAATTAAATCTGGAGAGGCAACACCTTGA
The DNA here is from genome assembly GCA_002842505.1 of Bacteroidetes bacterium HGW-Bacteroidetes-3. Taxonomy (GTDB): domain Bacteria; phylum Bacteroidota; class Bacteroidia; order Flavobacteriales; family Flavobacteriaceae; genus Lutibacter. The sequence continues at coordinate 18,975 of PHDE01000065.1, forward strand.
ACTTTACTCTCTTTGCTGCTTCGGCCAATACTGCTTTCAACCCGTGAACTTTTTATGGTGGTTAAAACCAAGAGGTTGTATTTTTTTCGAATGCCAATTTCAGATATTTTTTGGCCTTCATATTCGGGTGGAAGATTTAATTCCACAATGCTAAAATCATCGCTTAACTCAAAAGAATCGACTACACCGGTTAAACACAATTTTTTCGCCCATCGTTCGGCGGTTTCTTCTTCGGGATGCACAATTTCATCTACACCTATGGCTTTTAAAACTTTTTCATGTAATGGATTAATTGCCCTGCTAATTAATCTTTTTACCTCCAAATTTTTAAACAAAGCGGTCACCATAATATTCGCGCCTTGATCTTCTCCAATAGCAACCACCACCACATCGGTCTCTTTTAGCGGCAATCCGGATACGGTAAATTCATCTGTTGCATCCATGCAAATGGTGTGAGAAATTTTTTCTTTCAGTGAATCAACTTTATTCATGCGGGTATCAATACCAATAACTTCATTGCCTTGGGAGGTTAATTTTTCAGCAAGAGAAGCGCCAAAATTTCCGAGTCCTACTATTAAATATTTCATCTGTTTAAATTTTATTTTTTAGCGGTAATCCCGAAAATTCGGGACTGTTCGCTATTAATCATTCCTTTGTGTATCAAAATTTGTTATGCTCGTTTCATCTTAAATTTTATTTTTTAGTTAATTGATGGTAATCTCTTCAGTTGGATAGCGATAATTTTTATGTTTAATTTTTTTAACAACCGCTATTAAAATGGAGAGCATACTTACCCTACCTATAAACATAATTAATATAATTACAAATTTGCTGGCTGCGCTTAAATTTGCCGTAATACCAATACTTAAACCAACCGTGCTGTATGCCGAAAAACATTCAAAGGCAATGCTTTTCAAGTCTTTTTCACTATCAAAAATAGATATCGCAAGAATAGCGGAACCAATCACTAACAATGACAACGAAATTACTGCAAAGGCTCGCCTTACGGAGATGTCTGAAATTTCTCTTCTATACACTTCGATTCTGGTTTTTCCTCTTGCCAAACTCCAAAAATTAAGGGTTGCTATGGCAAAGGTACTTGTTTTTATACCACCACCTGTTGAAGCCGGTGAAGCACCAATCCACATTAAAAGAAAAATCATCATGATGGTAGAAAAATTTAAAGCGGTCATATCTACCGTGTTAAATCCCGCAGTTCTTGGTGTAGTCGCTCCAAACAATGCAGTAACAACTTTACCTAAACCTGTATGTGCCGCAAGTGTATTGCTATACTCACTTATATAAAATAAAATGGTTCCAATAATTGTTAAAGATAATGTTGTAATTAATGTAATTCTGCTGTTTATGCTTAATACCCATGGTTTATGTTGTTTTTTATTTTTCGAAAAAAAATAAAAATTATTAATAATCCAATATTTTGAATATTTTAGAATGTTTACCACAATGGGAAAACCAAGACCGCCAATTACAAGCAGTAAAATGATATAGGACTGTAACGCGTAATTAAATCTGAATCCGCTTTCATAAAGGCTATTGGGCAGTGTGGAAAAACCAGCATTGCAAAAAGCCGATACCGCATGAAAAACGGAAAAAAAAGCACGTTCAAAAAAGGAGGGAAGCAACGCGTTATCAAGACTGGTGTAAATCAACAATCCGCCAATGATTTCTATGGAAAAGGTAATTATAAGTATTCTTTTCAAGGTTGAAAACACATCGCCTAATTTTTGGGAATTTGTTAGATCGCTTAGGACCAACTGATTTTCATAATTTGATCCTCCTTTAAAAAAATAACTAAAATAGCTTGCAAAGGTAAGTATGCCAATTCCGCCCACTTGAATTAAAAGCAGAATAATTGTCTGCCCAAATTGTGTGAAAAAACTGCCTGTATCCACAACAATAAGTCCGGTTACACATACGGCACTTGTAGCGGTGAACAATGCATCAAGCATAGAAATTTCAGTATAAGTTGCATTAGGAAGTTGCAATAAAAAAGTTCCAAAAAATATAATTCCAAGAAAGCTGGCAATAAATAATTGTGCTGGATTTAAAAGCGTTCTTTTATAGTTTAATTTCTGTTCGGCAAATTCTCTGATGAAAGTTAAAAGAATGGCAAATTTCACCCAATTGTCATTGTATAAAAATGTTAATTGACTATGCGCTTTTTGCGAAAAGAAATGAATTAAAACAATGTATATAATAAGCAACAAACTGGCAATATCAAAAATAAAAACTTTGGAGTGCGTGCCTTTATTCTGAATGATATATCGCAGCGCAGTAGCAATGATTCCAAGAATTAAAACAATGAAATAATAGCCGTTAATTATTTCTTGCGCTGCATTTGACTGATTATATCCAAAGTCTGAAATTAAAACAATAACCCCAACTAAGCTTAACAAAAAAGCGATTTTGAAAAATATTTTAAAGTTGAAAATATGCTTTAGTATAGCGATCACTTATAAGAGTTTTTGAAAAAATTTTAATGTACAAAATTAGAACAAATTAACTAACGTTTTTCTTTTTATTTTTTCTTTATGTTGTTTTTGCGGAATAATGATTTGATTTCCTGTTAATTGTTTTTTTTAGTAAATGAATGAAATTCAAAAATCAATTTTTAGGTAACCAATACAAATGTTTTCAGCTTAAGTTATTGGAAATAGTTGGATGAAATATCATAAATTAGCCAATAGCCAATTTTTTAAGATTGCTGATTGTTTTCAAAGGATTTTTGCTTTTAAAAACAAAACTTCCTGCCACAAAAGCATCAACGCCGGCATGCGAAAGTTTTTCTATGTTCTCATCGGTTACGCCACCATCAACTTCAATAAGCGCATTTGAACTAGAAAATTCAATTAACGATTTTAGTTGCTCTACTTTTTTGTAGGTGTTTTCAATAAAATGTTGTCCGCCAAAACCTGGATTTACGCTCATAATCAACACCAAATCCAAATCGGTTATAATATCTTCCAAAACGGCAATTGGCGTGTGTGGATTTAAAGAAACGCCGGCTTTCATCCCTTGCGCTTTTATGGCTTGAATTGTACGGTGTAAATGAGGACAGGCTTCATAATGCACCGTTAAAATATCGGCACCAACATTTTTAAAATCTTCAATAAACCGATCGGGATCAACAATCATTAAATGCACGTCCATTGTTTTTTTTGCATGTTTTTTAATGGCCTTAATTACCGGCATTCCAAAGGAAATATTAGGAACAAAAACGCCGTCCATCACATCAATATGAAACCAGTCGGCATCACTTTTGTTAATCATTTCAATATCGCGCTGTAAATTGCCAAAATCTGCGGCTAAAAGGGAAGGGGCAATAAATTTATTCATTTTTTGAATGTTGTTTGTGCAAAAGTAGGTTTTATAAAGCAAAAAAAGAAAAACGCTTCAAATTTTTGAATCGTTTTTCTTTTTAAATTAATTAAAGGGTTCAGACTAATTGCTTTTTGTTCGATTTATGGTGAACGTTTTGTAGAAAATGTTACTCAAAATTTAATAGTTTAGCATTTTCCATAAAGTATCTTTTAATTCCATCAAGCCTTGTTGGGCAATTGATGAAATAAAAAGGGTTTTAATTCCTTTAGGCAATTCCTTGATAATTTCTGCTTTTAATTCCTCATCCAACAAATCGGATTTTGAAATGGCCAACAACCTGTTTTTATCCAGCAATTCCGGATTGTGTTGTTTAAGCTCATTCAACAAAATATCATATTCTTTTTGAATATTTGGGGAATCGGCCGAAATTAAAAACAATAAGATGGAGTTTCTTTCAATATGGCGCAAAAAGCGATGTCCCAAACCTTTTCCTTCAGCAGCTCCTTCAATAATTCCGGGAATGTCTGCCATCACAAAAGTTTGGTAATCACGATATTCCACAATACCCAAATTGGGTTTTAAAGTGGTAAATGCGTAATCTGCGATTTTTGGTTTCGCTGAAGTTATTACGGAAAGTAAAGTAGATTTTCCGGCATTTGGAAAACCAACCAAACCAACATCGGCCAATACTTTTAATTCTAATTGAAACCAGCCTTCTTTAAAATCGATTCCTGGCTGTGCAAATCTTGGTGTTTGGTGGGTTGAGGATCTGAAATTCCAGTTTCCCAATCCGCCCATTCCACCATCAAGCAAAATTTGCTCTGGGTTTTCGTGGGTAATTTCAAATAAAATTTCCTGTGTTTCCCCATCTCTAATAATGGTTCCCATGGGAACTTCAATATAAACATCTTTACCGTCTTTTCCAGTACTTCTTTGTTTGCTGCCGTCGCCACCGTGCTCGGCTTTGAAATGTTTTTTAAATTTCAGAGGATAAAGTGTCCACATATTTTTATTTCCACGCACAATCACGTGTCCGCCGCGACCGCCGTCCCCGCCATCTGGGCCACCTTTATCGATATATTTTTCCCTATGTAAATGCGTGGAGCCACGTCCTCCTTTACCGGAAGAAGCGTAAATTTTTACATAATCAACAAAATTTTCTTCAGTCATTTTTTGATGGTTTAAGCGATTAGCTGTTTATGCGTTTAATCGTGTAATTGTTTATGTGTTTAATTGTTTCCCTTCAAATATGTTTTGCGTCCTGACTTGTTTAATTGTGTAACTCCCAAGGGACAACTTTACTTTTAACTTACAAATGATAATAGTTCCCTTTTCCGAGCCTGTACTGAGCGGAGTCGAAGTAGGGGCTAGGGGGCTTAGAACTCATCAATTATTTCCGATAAACGTTTGGTGATATCATCAATAGTTCCAACACCATCTGCACCATAATATTTACCTTGAAGTTGGTAAAAATCCTTTAAAACAGAAGTTTTTGTGTTGTATTCATTGAATCGATTTCGAATTTTACTTTCATCCTGATCATCAGTCCTTCCGCTTATTTTGCCACGCTCCAACAAGCGGGCAACCAATAAATCTTCTGGAACTTCCAAAGCAACCATACCGCTAATGACTTCTCCTTTTTCTTCCAAGAAATCATCTAAAGCCTTTGCTTGTGATTCTGTGCGAGGAAATCCGTCAAAAATAAATCCGTTCGCCGCTAAGTTTTTATCAACTTCTGCCTTCAACATTTCAATGGTAACTTCATCAGGAACCAAATCGCCTTTGTCCATATAGGATTTTGCCAATATTCCAAGTTCAGTTTTGTTACTGATATTGGAACGAAAAACATCACCTGTAGAAATATGGATGAGGTTATATTTTTCTTTAAGCATATCAGCCTGAGTTCCTTTTCCTGCACCCGGAGGTCCGAATAAAACAATATTTTTCATTTTTGGTGGTGTTGTTAATTGATAAATGCTTGCAAGATTTCTGGCCAAACCGTCGTAATCTAAACCGTAACCAATTATAAATTTATCGGGTATTGAAATACCTATATAATCTATTTTTAAATCTTTTTTAAATACGTCCGGCTTAAAAAATAAGGTTGCTATTTTAAGTTGTTTTAATTTTTTATCGGCAAAGATGTCGTAAATCTCTTGCAGCGTATTTCCTGTGTCAATTATATCTTCTAAAATAATCACAGTTTTACCTTCCAGATCTTCATTTAAACCCACCAATTGTTTTATTTTTCCTGTTGAATTGGTGCCTTCATAAGACGCCAATTTCACAAATGAAACTTTACAACTATAGTTATATTTACGCACCAAATCGGCGACAAACATAAATGAACCATTTAATATTCCTATAAATATTGGCGTTTCGTCCTTGCAATCTTCAGAAATTTGGGTGACCATTATATCTATGGCTTCAGCAATTTTTTCTTCAGAAATATATTTTTTAAAATAGTTGTCGTGAATTTTAATGATGCTCATTTTTATGCTTTGTTACAAATTTAATAATCAATAAACAAAATTAGCTTTTAATCTTAATTTATTTGCTAATTTTAAATACAAAAACCGTTCTGACTACTCAAAACGGTTTTGCAGTTTGTAGTTAAATATCCAATTATTTTGCGCTTTTGTCTTTATCTAATTTTTTAGTTGCATCATATAATATTGGAGAGGCAATGAACCAAGAGGAATAAGTACCAACACCAATACCAACGATTAAGGCAAACATAAATCCTTTAATAGAATCTCCACCAAATAAGAATATGGCAACCAACACCAATAAGGTAGTAAGTGATGTATTTATAGTTCTTCCCATTGTGCTGTTTAACCCGGTATTTATTACTTTATAAAAAGACCAAGAAGTATGCGTTTTGGAGAATTCACGAATTCTGTCGTAAACAATCACTGTATCGTTTATGGAATACCCCAAAACAGTTAAAATAGCTGCAATAAAGGATTGTCCAATCTCCATATCAAAAGGTAATATTTTATAAAAAATAGAGAATATACCAAATACTATTAAAACGTCATGGAATAATGAAACAACAGCTCCTAAACCATATTGCCACTTACTAAATCGAAATAAAATATAAAGGAATATAACTAATAGGGAACCTAAAACAGCCCATCCTGCAGCAGTTTTAATATCATCTGCAATGGTTGGTTCAACTTTCATAGCGCTAAGGATACCAATAGTTTTTGTACCATCATAACCAGGTTTAAATTCTTCCAGAGAAAGTCCTTCTGGGTTATAAGGTTTTAAACCTGAATATAACAATTCTTGCACTTCATCATCAATAGTTTTGTCTTCTATATCGATTTTATATTTGGTGGTAATTTTTAACTGACTCACATCTCCATAAGTTTTAACTTCCGGAGCATCCCCAAAAACATTTTTTAAAGTATTTGCAACATCAGTAGCGCTGGTGGCTTTCTCAAATTTAACCACATAAGATCTTCCGCCTATAAAATCAACCCCATAGTTTAATGAGTTGGTTACTAAAGAGAAGATACTTGCTATAATTAAAATACCTGAAAATATATAAGCTGTTTTTCTTAATTTCAAGAAATCAACATTGATTTTGGTAAACCATTTCTTGGTGATGTTTGTGTTAAAAGTGAATATTTTTCCTTTGGCCGCATACCAATCAATTACCAAGCGAGAGATGAAAATTGCGGTAAACAATGAAGTTAAAATACCTACAATAAAGGTGTAGGCAAATCCTTTTACCGGACCTGTACCAAAAACATATAAAATAATACCTGTTAATAATGAAGTAACGTTGGCATCCAAAATAGCTGAAAACGCTCCATCATAGCTAAATCCGTATTTTATGGAGGCTTTTAAACCTTTTCCGTGGCTCAATTCCTCTTTAATCCTTTCGTAGATAATTACGTTTGCATCAACTGCGATACCTATGGTTAAAATGATACCTGCAATTCCGGGCAACGTTAATACCGCTCCGAAGGCTGTTAAGATTCCGAAAATAAATAAAAGGTTTACTATTAAAGCGAAGTCGGCTATAATACCTGCTTTTCCGTAGTAAAAAATCATCCAGGCAAAAACGATTAACAAGGCCAAAAAGAATGAATTCATACTGCTGTCAATGGCTTGCTGACCCAATGATGGTCCAACAATTTCAGATTGAATAATATGTGCGGCAGCCGGTAATTTACCCGCCTTTAATACGTTTGCGATATCTTGTGCTTCGGCAACTGTCATACTTCCCCCAGAAATAGATGTTCTTCCATTTACAATCGCGGTATTTACGGAAGGTGCAGTATAAACATAATCATCCAACACCACAGCCACAAATTTTCCAACATTGTCAGTGGTCATTTTTGCCCACAATCTTGTTCCGCCCGCATTCATGGTCATACTTACTTCAGGAGCTCCTGTTTGGCCATATTCCTGGCTGGCATCGTCAATTACATCACCTTCAATTGGCGCAATATCTTCACGATTGGATTTAATTCCGTACAAATAAATTAACTCAGTATTTTCATTGGTGGCAGTTGCTTTGGCTGAAAAAGGTTTGGCATCCCAAAGAAATTTGATGTATTTCATTTCATTTGGAAGCAATGACCTGATTTCTGTCATAGCCAAGTATTTGTTTACCTTGGCAGTATCGGCAACTTTAGCTGTTCCTATTACTGATGAAACTTGATTTTCTGCTTGAGGGATACTCGGGGTGAAAACTGAAAATAGATTTTTCGTTTTTTTGGTTGCCAAGGAATCAGAAACAGCTCCCAATAAATCATCAATATTTTCTTTTGGTACTGAAGAGGTGTCTGTTTTAGTTTCTTCTTTTAATAAGTTTTCTACAACGGAGTTGGCCTGAAAAAAGAAATTTGCTGTTTCCTGATTAGAATATACTTCCCAAAACTCTAATTCAGCAGTGCTTTGCAATAATTTTTTAACACGGTCAATATCTTTTGCTCCGGGCAATTCAATTAAAATACGCCCTGAGTTTCCAATACGTTGAATATTTGGTTGGGTTACGCCAAATTTATCGATACGGCTTCGTAAAACTTCAAAAGCAGTATTGATGGAACCTGATATTTCGGCTTCAATAATTGGTTTTACCTCTTCATCTGTTAATTTAAAGTTTATTTTTTCACGCAAGGCTTTGTTCCCAAAAATACTTGGATCACTTAAGTTTACCTTTCCGTCGCTCAATTTCTTAAACTCAATAAAAAATAAATTTAAATAGGTGTCATCACTGCTTTTTTGTGCTGCATCCGCTTTTGCCAATGCCTCGTTAAACGTAGGGTTTTTTGAGTCGTTTGACAATCCAATTAAAATATCTTTAACAGATACCTGTAAAATAGCATTAATACCGCCTTTAAGGTCTAATCCTAAGTTTAGTTGTTTGTCTTTAATTTCGCTATAGCTAAATTTTGCAAAACCTAAATCTATAATTGGATAATTTGCAATAGAGTCTAGATACGCTCTCTCTAATCTGGCTATTTCTCTGCCATCACTAGATTTAGATTCCGCGTAAACCTTTGCTTTATTTTCAACATCATTGGTAAACCAAGTAAATGATAATTGATATAAACTTACTAATCCGAATAGAATAGCGAATAACTTTATAAGTCCTTTGTTTTGCATCTTAAATTTATTTTATAAAAATTCCTCTGTAAATAACGTGCAAATATATAATTTCAAATAGGAACTGACAATTCTTTTTTTCTTTTTATATCAGTTAATTATCATATCAATATTTATAACAATTCTGAATGATGAATTTTATATATTTGTTACAAAAATTTAATATAAATGAAACATTTATCTGATATAGAAATAGCACAACATAAAAAATTAATACATATTAAAGAAATTGCTAAAAAGCTGGGTATTGAAGAAGACGATTTGGAAATGTTTGGGAAATACAAAGCAAAGTTGCCCTTAAGTTTTATTGATGAAGAGAAAATCAAAAATAACAATTTAATTTTGGTTACAGCCATTACGCCAACACCTGCCGGAGAAGGCAAAACAACGGTTTCCATTGGGTTAACGGAAGGATTGAATAAAATTGGAAAACAGGCCATGGTTGTTTTGCGTGAACCATCTTTAGGTCCCGTTTTTGGGATTAAAGGCGGCGCTGCCGGTGGCGGTTATTCTCAAGTTGTTCCTATGGAAGACATCAACCTTCATTTTACGGGCGATTTTAATGCGGTTGAAAAGGCAAATAATTTATTGTCGGCCTTAATCGACAATAATTTGCAAAGCAGCGTCAATAATTTGAATATTGATGCACGAACGGTGGTTTGGAAACGTGTGATTGATATGAACGACCGGGCTTTGCGAAACATAATTATTGGATTGGGCGGAACCGTAAATGGAATTCCCAGAGAAGATGGTTTCAATATTACTCCGGCTTCTGAAGTGATGGCTATTTTATGTATGGCAACCGATTTTGAAAATTTGAAAAAGCGATTGGGAGATATTTTCGTTGGATTTACCTTCGACAACCAACCAATTTTTGCACGTGATTTAAAGGCAGAAAATGCGATGGCAATTTTATTGAGAGACGCCATTAAGCCCAATTTGGTGCAAACTTTGGAGGAAAATCCGGCCATTATTCACGGTGGTCCGTTTGCGAATATTGCCCAAGGCACAAATACCATTATTGCCACTAAAATGGGACTTTCTTTGTCTAATTATGTAGTTACCGAAGCTGGTTTTGGGGCAGATTTGGGTGCTGAAAAATTCTTGAACATCAAATGTGTGGCTGCCAATTTAAATCCGAAAGCGGTGGTGTTGGTCGCTACCATCAGAGCATTGCGTCATCACGGAGGCGCCAAAAAAGAGGAATATAATACGCCAAATTTGGAAATTGTGAAAAAAGGTTTTCCTAACTTGGAAAAACACATTGAAAACATTAGAAAATTCAATATTGAACCTGTGGTGGCCATTAATTCTTTTATAAGCGACACTAAAGAAGAAATAGATTATATTATTGAAAAATGTGCTGTAATGGGCGTTCAGGCTGTTGTTTCTGAAGGTTGGGCAAAAGGTGGTGAAGGCACCAAAAAACTGGCGGAAGCTGTGGTAAAAGTGGTGGATGCAACCAAATCCCAATTTAAACCATTGTACAATTGGGACGCACCTGTAAAAGAGAAAATTGAAACAATAGCCAAAGAAATTTATGGTGCTGATGCAGTGGATTTTGAGAAAAAGGCGCTGTTAAATTTAAAAAGAATTGACCGACTTGGTTTTAATAATTTTCCTATTTGTATGGCGAAAACCCAAAAATCATTTACGGATAATGAAACTATTTTGGGAAGACCAACGGGATTTAATGTAACTGTGCGGGAAATTGAAATTTCTGCAGGCGCCGGATTCATCATCCCAATTTTGGGTGAAATGATGCGGATGCCCGGACTGCCTGGAATTCCTGCTTCCGAAGGAATGATCATTGACAATAATGGCGTAATTTCTGGGCTGTCGTAATTGTTAGTAAATAAATTATAAATAGTAAATTAAAAATTTAACCGCAAGGCCGCAAAGATTTTCGCAAAGTTCGCTAAGAATTTATAAATTATTTTCTTCCTTGCGCACCTTGCGATTTTCCTTTGCGTTTCCTTGCGGTTAAAAATAATTGTCTTTGAAAAGTCCTCGTTTTTTATTTAAAATGCAATTTCATTCCTTCGTGGGAAGCAATGAAACCTATATTTTCATCTGTTTATATTTTATTTTTTATTGGTACAGATGCAGTTCGCTATTAATCATTTCTGTGTGTATCAAAATTTGTTATGCTCGTTTCATAAAATTTAATGGCGCTGGGTCTGTTTTTATCGCTGGTCAATTGTAATAAATGCGCATTTCGTTTTTTGGCTCTTTCAATAGCCCATTCAATCATTTTTTGTCCGATTCCTTATCCGGTTAAATCTTCCCGAACAAATACGTTTTCAATTTGAGCCCTTAATTTTCCTTGAAAGGATAAATAGGGAATGAACGTTAGTTGAAAAGTTCCAAGAATTTCAGGATCATTTTCTATTTCCACAACCATTAACTCCTGATTTGCGTCTGAATTAATGACTTCAAAAGCTTCATAATAGCAATCAGGCAAAGGTTCCTGGTAATTTTCCCTTAATTTCCCCAATTTGTCGTTTGCCAACATTTTCACAATAAATGGAAGGTCTTTTTTTGTTGCTTTTCGGAAATATATCATTTTTTTGAAAGTAAAGGACGGGTTATTGGCCGGCTTTGTACCTAATGACTTCCGCTTTTTCGATGGTTATTAGTCCACCCGATTTTGATTCTTCAAACAATTTTTCAACAATTTTTGTAAAATCCCTTATTTTTTCTTCGGTGTCAACAATCTCAATTACAATTGGAAGATCGGAAGAAAGTTCAAGCAATTTTGCGGTGTGGATTTTGCTGTTAGCGCCAAAACCCATTATGCCTCTTGTAACAGTTGCGCCAGATAGCCCTTTTTTCTTTGCTTCAAAAACGATGGTTTCATAAAGCGTTTCGAAACCTATCTTGTTAGATTCACCAATGAAGATGCGAAGCAGTTTTGCGCTAAGTTTATTTTCCATGATTAAATAAGTTTAAGAAGTGAATATCCAATAAATGTTGCAAATACACCGAATAAAATACTTGACGTAATGTAAGCGGAGGCGTAAAAAAGTTGTCCGTCGCGCATTAGACTAAAAGTTTCGTTGGAAAATGCGGAGAAAGTAGTAAAACCGCCACATATTCCGGTAGCAAGAAAAAGGCGCATTTCTGGAGACATATTTGTCCGTTCACTAAGCGCGAAAACAAATCCGATGGTAAAACAACCTATAATATTTATGCCTAAAGTTCCGAATGGAAAAGTGGAAAGGAATTTTGTTTGGATGAATTGTGAAATTGAATATCGCAAAACGCCCCCAATAAAACTTCCTGTTCCTATTAATAATAAAATTTTCATTTCTTCTCTTCTGTTTGAGGTTAGCGAGCTGCCAAATTTTTTATATTGGCACTATTCAAAAATAGAAAAAAATAGATGAAACAAGGGCTGTTTGAACAACTTTTAATTTTTTTGAAAATGAAACGAGCCATAACAAATTTTGATACACAGCAGAAGGATTAATGGCGAACCTACCTGCCCTTCTGGTGCTCGTCTGCGACGAGTACCTACTTACTTGTGTGAACAAAACAAAGCGTTTGCAACGCGGCACCCTTCTAGTGCTCGTCTGCGACGAGTACCTACTTACTTGTGTGAACAAAACAAAGCGTTTGCAACGCGGCTCTTATAAATAAAATCACCATAAAGGTTCAACATTT
>PHDE01000066.1 GCA_002842505.1 Bacteroidetes bacterium HGW-Bacteroidetes-3
TCTGTTTAAATTTTATTTTTTAGCGGTAATCCCGAAAATTCGGGACTGTTCGCCATTAATCATTCCTTTGTGTATCAAAATTTGTTATGCTCGTTTCATCTTGAATAGCATTAGTTATTTAGTATTATAAAGTTAATCAGTAATTCTGAAGGATAATTTGATATCCATCAGTTTGCAATTTTTTTATATGTTAAACACACCTTTATTTAATGAGGCCGCTTATATATTCAAATATTTGAATTTTTAAATTTTTGTAATGCTTTAAATACATAAAAATTTCTTCCGCTAAATTTTCGTATGCTAAAAGGTTCAAATGGCCGCTTTCCAATTCGGTATTTTCAGGTTCTTTAATTACTTGAAGCCGATAACTGTCAATTTTTTCGGTAAGAATGATCCTTTCCTTTTCAAAATTATCAAGTTCTAAGGTAAATAATTGCAAACGTTCGTACAAATTTGGAATGGTGGAAGTGAACGGATAGGCTTTAATGAGCCTTTTTATAAAGGCCAATTCACTAATTATAAAATCAAATTCCGCCTTCCACAAAGAAGTGTTATAAAGCAATTCTTCCATGGTTCTGTTGCGTGAAAATGTTTTGTAAACTGAGCCTGCTTCCATAGCGGTATTTATTTAAATATTTCATGGCTAAGTACTTTATTTTAAATTTTACGGGAAATGATATATATCAAATTAATTTTTTTTACAAATCCCTTTTTACTGTAAATTAATTTCAAAAAGCAATGTATTTGCATAAAAGGAAGCATTTTAAATTGAGCAATATCATTTTTTAAAAATGAAACAAATCATAGCTTTATGAAGTTATAAATCTAAAAATTATGAAAAATCTGCTCATTTTTATTATTTGCTTGAGCCTACATTCGGCTGCATTTTCACAAATATTAAGTGATATTGATGAGGTTTATCCTTTACAGAACGATTTTGCCGCCATAAAAAAGGGAAATCAGTGGGCTTTTATCAACAAAAATGGAGAAAAAGTAATTGATTACAGAGATGATTTGGTGCTAACGGAAAAAGTTAATTCTTTAAATGAAATAACGGCTTATCCCGTTTTTAATGATGGAAGATGCCTGATCAAAAAAATAAAGGAAAACACGGTTTACTTTGGTTATATAAATGAAAAAGGTGCCGAAATAATAAAACCCCAGTTTTTAAATGCAACCAATTTTTCAAACGGATTTGCTATTGTGGTGGTTTTCTTTCAAGATTCCATTGGTTTTAATGAGGTTTTAAAAATTCCTGTAATGTCCAATAAAATGGAAGAATATGTTATAAATCCTTCCGGCGAAAGGGTTAAATATTTATACAATCCTAAAAATTATATTTCGGCGAAATATAAAAATAAGGCACCCGCAGTTGAATCAAAATTTATTGCACCGCATTTGGTTGCCACAAAAAATAAAAATAATAAATGGGAGATACATCAATTTTAACTTAAAAAAATATAAGCCATGTCACTAAATTTTAATCAATATGCGAGAGAAGGCAATGCATTTTTGAAGGATTATGCAAAAAAATTAAATATGCCCGACGATACCGATAAAGCGGGAAGAATTTTGTCTTCCATTTTACACGGATTGCGTGAAGTAATTACCATAGAGGAATCGTTACAGCTAATTTCCCAGTTTCCTATGTTTTTAAAAGCGGTTTATGTGAACAGATGGACCACCCGAAAAAAGAAAAAAATCAAAAATATGGTCGAATTTATTGATTTAATTCGAGAATTGGACGGGGTAACTTCCATACACGATTTTGGATCTGATGAGATTGCTGAAAATTACATCAATTCAACATTTATGATGTTGCGCAAGTACGTTTCATTGGGTGAATTGGAAGATATTAGAACCGTGCTTCCAAGAGATCTTAAATCTATCGTGTATCAAAATTTGATGTTTCAATAAACACTAAAAATAATGTGATGACAAGCAGTGTACAAACCTATAAAGAAATAGAAATTGATATAGGTGAAATAAGTTTAAAAGGAAATTTAAGACTTGCTGACCATCCCAAGGGAATAATTTTATTTTCACACGGAAGCGGCAGCAGCAGGTTGAGCATCAGAAATAATTATGTAGCAAGTTTGTTGGTTGAACAAGGATTTTCAAGCTTGCTTTTTGATCTATTGACTGCAAAAGAGGATATGAGTTACGAAAATCGTTTTGACATTGAATTGCTGACGGAACGCTTGGTGAAAGTCACAAAATGGGTGATGAAATATGAGGAAACCAAAAAAATGCCTATTGGGTATTTTGGTGCCAGCACAGGCGCGGCTTCTGCATTAAGCGCTGCAGCCCAAATGGGAAAAAGCATAAAAGCAATTGTTTCCAGAGGTGGCCGACCTGATTTGGCAATGCCGATTTTAAAAGACATAAAAATTCCTGTCCTTTTAATTGTTGGCGGAAATGACGAGGTGGTTATTGAATTAAATAAAAAAGCAAAAGCCGCCATTGAAGGCATTTGTGAACTAAAAATTGTTGAAGGTGCCACGCATTTATTCGCGGAAGCGGGAAAACTGGAAATTGTGGCCAAACTTACCGCTGAATGGTTTGATAAATATTTAAAAAAATAATTAAATAGCGAAAGATGTTTACAAATAGGGAAGAAGCAGGCAAATTGCTGGCAAACAAATTAATGGATTATAGTGACAATAAGGAGGTGGTTATTGTTGCAATTCCAAGGGGCGGTGTTCCTGTGGGAGTTGAAATTGCCAAAAATTTAAATGCGCCATTAGAAATTGTGCTCTCCAAAAAAATTGGGCATCCTTTCAACAAAGAATATGCAATTGGTGCGGTAACTTTAAAAAACAGCGTTTTAAGCGATGCGGCTTTGGAAGTTTCACAGGTTTATATTCATGATGAAACCGAACGAATCAGAAAGTTGCTGAAACAACGCCTTCAATTGTATTACGAAGACAGAAAGCCAGTGGAACTTAAAGATAAAATAGTTATTTTGGTTGATGACGGCATTGCCACAGGAAATACAATGATTTCCTGCATTCAGCTTATTGGACTACAAAAACCTTCAAAAATTATGGTGGCTTTGCCGGTTGCGCCAGCTTCGGCATTGAAAAAAATATTGGAATTGCCGGAAGTTTCTGAGACTATCTGCTTGTCAACTCCGTTTAATTTTCAGGCGGTTGGACAGTTTTATGAAGATTTTAACCAGGTTGACGATAAGGAAGTTATAGCATTATTAAAAAAAGCGAATAAGAAATTTGGGTATGGAAAACACAATATTCTTAATGTTTTATTGACAATCTTTGGATAAATTGTTGAAATCGCACCTTTGAAGCACTTGTGTTTCTTTGCTTCCATATCTGTAAATGGTAATGCCTTTTAATTGATATTCCCAAGCAGTCCAATAAATTTCGGCAATTTCTTCGGAAGAGGTGTTTTCCGGTAAATTTATTGTTTTGGAAACCGCATTATCTGTAAATTCCTGAAAAGCCTTTTGATGCAATAAATGATATTTCCAAGGTATTTCCATGCTTATTTCAAATAATTTTTTAACCTCATCCGGAATTGCGCCATAGTTTTTTACGCTGCCATTTTTATAAATGAATTTTTTTAGCGCGGTATTCCAAAGCCCCAGCGATTTCATTTTAGCCATAAAAAGTTTGTTCATTTCCAGCTGGGTTTTGTTGCCAAGAATTCCTGTCCGTTTGTAAGCCAAAGCAAATAAAGGCTCAATGGAATAAGAGGTATCAGCAATTACAGAAATGGTTCCTGTAGGCGCAATGCTGTTGCAAGTGGCATTTCTAAGCGGATTTCCGTGGTAATGCCTGCTGTTTTTCCATTCGGGAAACATTTCTTTTTCAAGGGCCAATTTTTTGGATGTTTTGTAGCTTTTTTCTTTGATAAACAGCATAAGTTTTTTGCCTAAATCAAGCGCTTCAATGGATGCGTAAGGAATGCCAAGTTTTATAAGCATTTCGGCCCAACCCATAACGCCCAATCCAATTTTACGGTTTCTTTGGGTAATTGACTTTATTTGCGGCAATAAATAATAATTTACAGAAATTACATTGTCTAAAAATCGTACCGCAATTTCAATGGTTGATGCCAGTTTATCCCAGTCTGTTTCAGCATCATTTTCTTTCGCCACCACCATATTCGATAAATTTATGGAGCCGAGGTTACAGCTTTCATAATCGAGCAAAGGAACTTCTCCGCAAGGGTTTGTGCTCTCAATTTTTCCAATTTTAGGGGTTGGATTGTGTTCATTGATGGTGTCTAAAAAAACAAGGCCAGGATCGCCAGTTTTCCACGCTTCATCAACAATAAGATCCCATAAAAAACGTGCTTTTATCCTTTTTTCAATCTTCATTGTTCTGGGATTGATGAGTTTCCAAACTTTATCGTTTTTTACGGCTTCCATAAAATCGTTGGTGATGCCCACAGAAATATTAAAATTTCGGAGCTCGTTTTTGATGGATTTGGCCGTTATGAAATCTTCAATATCTGGATGGTTTATATTTAGAATTCCCATATTTGCGCCCCTGCGTTTTCCGCCTTGTTTAACATTTTCAGTTGCGGTGTCATAAATTTTCATGAAAGCAACAGGGCCTGAGGAAGTTCCCTGATTTGAGGAAGTTTTGTCGTTTTTTGGCCTTAATCTAGAAAAATTAAATCCGGTTCCGCCACCGCTTTGGTGAATTAACGCGGCATTTTTTAGGGTGGTGAAAATACTTTTTAAGCTATCGTTTATTGGCAACACAAAGCAAGCGCTTAATTGTCCTTTAGGCAATCCTGCATTCATAAGCGTTGGTGAATTTGGCAGAAAATCGAGCATATTCATGAGATTGAAAAATCGCTTTTCCCAAACGCTTTTATGGTTAATTTCTGCGGAAGCCAAAAATTTTGAAACACGTTTAAACAGTTGTTTGGGAGTTTCAGCAATAATCCCGTTTCGATCTCTTAAAAGATAGCGATCGTTTAAAATTTCCTTGGCATTTTTTGTTAAAGCAGCCATATATTGTTAAATCAGAATTATGTTACTTGCTCATTTTTCAAAAAGTAAATTGATAATGTAGCAGTCAATTTTTTAAATAATTATTTATGATTCTGGCCCAATTCTCAATTCTCAATACTAAATAGCTCTTTACAAATAATGCTTCATTTCGTTTTTGCGTTTTTGAAGTTGCTTGTCTAAATCGCGAATGGTTTCGTCTGTGGCGGCTTCAAAGCTTTCTTCATCAGAAAAAGCAAAAATTCTTGGTCCGGGAAGACTCAATCTTATTTCGCAGATTTTCCCTTTTCCTTTTTTGTCATTTTCTTCTTTGTAAAATACTTCAGCATTAATCAGCCATTCATACTTTTCGGCCATTTTAAGTAATTTTTTAATGGCAAAAGATTCCACGGCGTCACTTTTAGGCAATTGAACAAATTGAATTCTAATTTCCATAATAATTATTTTTAAATTAAAATGATATCGCTGGTTAAAGATATTCCATGCAGTTACCATCGCCAATGATATATATCAAATTAAGGTTGATAAAAGCACCATTATATTTGATAAATTTATGGTCAAAACGCTATAAATTTTCAATTTGTGGCTGGCAGTTTAGATAAAAAAATTACAGATTTGCCAAAACTTTTTTAAGTTTATCACCAATTTCCAAGGCAATTGGTGCCAAAGATTCATTTACCACAGCTTGCATGGAAACGATTGGATTGATGGCAGAAACTTCAATAATTCCAGATTCTTTTTCTTGGACAATAACGTTGCAAGGAAGCATGGTGCCAATTTTATCTTCGGCCTTTAAAGCTTTGTATGCAAAAGGAGCGTTGCAGGCTCCCAAAATTTTGTAATTGTAAAAATCCACATCCAATTTTTTCTTTAAAGTTGCTTTTATGTCAATTTCCGTAAGTACGCCAAATCCTTCTTTTTGAAGTTCAGCAGTTACTTTTTCTATGGCTTCCCCAAAAGTGATGTTGTTTAATATTGTTGAATAATAATAGTCCATTTTTAAGTTTTTTGAATTTATAATTGTTTTCGTAATTCAGTAATTTACAACATTTTTTTATTCAATAATGTAAAAATTGTTACATAAAACTATAACTAAGTGTATTTGAACAGGTTGTATATTTATGATGGTTTGTGATTCATTTCAAAAAATGAACACGAATATTTGTAAATAGAAACAGGAAGTCGCAACTTCCTGTTTCCTGATGAGATTAAGCTTGTTCTATAACGCTAAACTAATTTTTTACATTGATTTATCTCTAAAATAACACCAATACTAAAATTAATTTTGCTTGAACACTAGCTTCAAAATCATCATTTCAATCTGCATTGTTCTTCAACAATGAAAATCTATATTTTTAATAGAAACAGGAAGCCGTAACTTCCTGTTTCCTGAAGACGTTAAGTTAAGTTTTTAATTCAACCAATTTTTTATAGCATTTTATTTCTAAAACAATACTAAAATCAGTTTCAACCAAACAATAACTTGAAACTCTTCATTTCAACCTGCATTATCTTTCAACAATGAAGATTTATTTTTTTAGGAGAAGCAGGAAGTTTTCAGTTTCCTGCTTCTTGAAGCTGCTAAGTTTTTTTTTAATGTTAAACTAATTTATCATAGCATCTCATTTCTAAAACAATACTAAAATTAATTTTATTAAAAAGCCACTTAAAACACTTCTTTGATTTGCATTATTTTGCAATAATGGAAACCTTTTTTTTGAAGGAAGCAGGAGACCGAAACCTCCTGCGTCTATCTTGAAGAAATTAAGCTGTTCTCTGCGATTTTTAAATAATTTCTTACGTCACCTTATTTCTAAGACAAAACTAAAATCGATTTAATTTGTTCACCTTAAACTCTTCAAATTAGGCTATTATCGCTATGTAAAATGCAAATTTACATAAGTGGGGAAATTTTTGTTTTTAAAAAAATCAATGAACTTTTAATTTATTGGTGTAAAATTAATGTCGAAATATCGGCCTTGAAATGATATTCATCAATTTGGTGTATGATTGTTATCAGTTTTAGAATATTTTTTTAATTAATTTTGGATTCGTTTTCTTTTCAATTGAACATCACAATTCCGTAACCCATATTTAACAAAAACAAGCCTACAAAAAAAAGCGTCATATAAATTACCTGAACAAATTTAATGTTGAGATAATCTAAATATAAAACGGTTCTTTTTGGAAAAATAAACAGAGACAATCCTATAAAAAGCGCGATCCAACCTATCATTGTGATAATTAACCGCCAATCGTCTTCCCAAATATTATGGAATAAAATATTAAGCAATCCTATTACAATGGCTGCGAAAGAAATGACAATCACAAATTTTTGATCCTCTAAATCTTTAATGACCTGTACAATTCTTTTTGGGTTAAAGCTTAAAATTAAAAAGAAAATAATTAAATACCATCCCCAAAATTTGGCTAAAAAAACAGATACTTCATCCATAATGATTTGTTTGTGGGTTATTCGTGCAATACTAAAAACGGAACGTCAGTATGATAACTAATCTCTTCAACAGTAGGCCTAAATAAAATACGTTGAAATAGATTGAGGTTCTTGGCAATCATAATAATCATATCAACATCTCGACTTTCCACAAAACATTGAACGCCATCTTCAATTTTTTTATTGGTAATTTTATGAAAACTGTGTTTTTCTTCAGCAAAGAAATTGGCTAAAAATTCTTTATTTTCAAGCTGAAAATCGGTAGTTTCTTCCTCTTTTTTAGTAATATGCACAATTCTTAATGCGGAATCATACATTTTTGTGAATTCTACGATGTTGTTCAAAATTTTTGTTGGATAAAAAAGATGGTAATCTGTTGGGAAAGCAATTTCTTTAATTTCTTTAAATACCGCGTTTTCGGGAACGATTAAAACAGGGCATTTTACCCTGGTAATTAAATCGCCCGTGTTGCTGCCAATCATCACTTTTTTTAAGCCCGACGCGCCTTTTGTGCCCATCACAATAAGATCAATATTTTTTTCGGCAACCTGGTTTCTTACGGCATCAATAAAATAATCATAATTATTAAGCGTGTAAAATTTATGTTTTGGGTTTTGAGGTAATTTTTCAATTTTTTTAACCAGTTTTTTTAAATTGGTTTTGGCTTGTTTTAAAATTGTTTTGTCAATCACTTCAATAGCCGGAAGCGGCATAATAGGTGATTCGCCGCTGGCGTAGTTGTAAATTAAAGTGACATGCAATAAATAAAAATCGCACTCGGTGTTTTTAAAAAATGCCAATGCGTATTTTATTGCATTCCATGAATTTTCTGAAAAATCGGTGGGAATTAAAATGTTTTTCATCTTACAGGTTGTAATTATAGTTATACTTAAAATTAGGCTCTAAAATTTTATTGTAAAATGATATATATCAATTGAGAAAGTAGGGACTGGTCGCGACCTGTCCGTACGAAATATTTAAAATTGAAAAAATATGATTCTTAATTCAAAACAAACTCCCTTTCCTTCGGAAAAGCCTGTCCCGTTTTAGTACGGGAGGCTGGGGATAGGATTATTTGCCTAAAAAACTTTTTTCAGCTTCTCGGCATTCAAAATTTTAATGCTTCTTCCTTCTATGTCAATTAGGCCGTCTCTTTTAAAGTCGGAAAGCGTCCTGATAAAAGTTTCGGTGGCAATACCGGCAATGCCCGCCAAATCGGTTCTTGATATTTTCGGATTTTCATTATGGATTGTTTTCATTTTTTCCGAAAATTGCAGAAGGGTATTTGCTGTTTTTTTTCGAACGGAACTGTAGGCCATTTGCAGCAATTGGTCTTTAATTTCTGAAACATTGTCTGTTAAATGGTCAATCAATTCAAAAGTAACTTCATGATTTTTTTGTAAAATATTTTTGAATTCACTTTTTAACATCCGTAAAACTTTAACATTTTCAATCGCTGCGGCCGATTCTTTATAGGCAATATTGTTTGAAAACGACATAAAACCAAAAAAGTCGTCCTCTTTATACAATCCAGTAACAAGTTCTTTGCCTTGTTCATCAATTTTAAATGTTTTTACCATGCCTTCACTTATTAAAAACACAAAATTAGAATTGTCGCCTTCGTGGTAAATAATCTCGCCAGGGATAAAGGAGAATTCTTCTACATTATCCGCGAAAAAGTTTTTAAGATGGTTTAGGGTTTTTAGCTCATTTTCTGAATAATAAAATTCGGTGGTTCCAACTTTATCCATATTTTCTTTAATGATGGCAACCCTTGCCAGTCGGCTTTCTATGGCGCTAAACAGTTCCGATTCATCAAAAGGCTTGGGAATATAATCATCGGCGCCCAAATCCATTCCTTTGCGAATATCTTTATGTTCTGTCTTCGCCGATAAAAAAATGAATGGAATATGTTTGGTTTCGGGCTCTTTTGAGAGTATTTGAAGTACCCCGTAGCCATTTAATTCAGGCATCATAATATCGCAGAGAATAATATCGGGAATTTGTTTTTTGGCTTCTGCAACGCCAATTTTGCCATTTGCTGCAGTAAAAACTTTATAATTGGCCAATTCCAAAAGTTCAGCGGTATTTTCTCTAACTACTTCGTCATCTTCTATTAATAAAACTTTTTTCATCTGTTTATAATTATTTTTTATTGGTACAGCTGCTGTTCGCCATTAATCATTTCTGTGTGTATCAAAATTTGTTATGCTCGTTTCATCTGTTTAAATTTTATTTTTTAGAGGTAATCCCGAAAATTCGGGACTGTTCGCTATTAATCATTCTTTTGCTTGTCAAAATTTGTAATGCTCGTTTCATGATTCCTTAATTATTGGCAGTTCAACAAAAAATACAGAACCTTTATTTTCGGTGCTTTTAAAACTAATAGTTCCCCCTAAATTTTCTAGGTGGCCTTTAATTATATTTAACCCAATTCCCGTTCCTTGGGTAGTCAACACATTCTCTGCCCTAAAATAGCGATTAAATATGAATTTCTGGTCATTTTTGGGGATTCCAATTCCTTCATCGGTAATTTTAAAAATGAGATTATTTTCATTTTTAGAAATTTCTATGGTAATGTCTGTGTTTTCGGGTGAATATTTTATGGCATTATAAATAATGTTGTTTAAGGTGAGTTCCAAAATTTTTTCATCCTGTTGCAGCACAAAATCCGACGTGTTTTGTGAAATGTTTATGTGTTGGCCGCTTTTTAAAAGCATATTGGCATTGTAAACCACTTCATTAATGACTTTGCTTAAGTTAAAAACGGTGATTTTATAATTTTCATTGCTTGAGTCTATACGCTCCAAGCATATAAAATCATTTAAAATATTGTTTAGATATTGAACTTTGTTTGTGATTGTTTTTAAATGTTTGTCTCTTTTTTCCTGTTGCTCGGTTAATTGGTATTTTTCCAATAGAATTGCGGAGGTTAAAATGCCGCTCAAAGGCGTTTTAAATTCATGGGAAACCAATGAGAGAAATTTAGTCTTTAATTCATTAAGTTCCCTTTCTTTTTTTAAGGCCTCCTTAATTTTACTTTCTATTTTAATTCTTTGCTGTAATTCTTTTTTATAATTTAAATTTACTTCTTTCAATTTTTTTATGGTTTTTTCCAATTTGGCAGTGCCTGTTTTAACTTTTTCTTCAAGCACAATATTTATGGAATCTATTTTTTTTTCAGCTTCCCTTCGAACCGTCATATCAATAATCAGCGCCATAATGTATTCTTTTTCATAAATGGTAAACGGATTTAGCGCAATTTCAAGAGGAAACTCATAGTTGTTTTTTGTCAATCCAAATAGGTACAATCCACGGGTTTTCTTTCCCGCGTTAATTTGGCTCACAAAATAGTTGAATTGATTTTTATGGGTTGTTTTGTATCTCTCGGGCAAAAGGACATCTTTTGGTTTATTTGTCAATTCTCCGTGACGATAGCCAAACATTTTTTCTGCGGAAGTATTGGCGGCAACAATATTTTTATTTTCATCAACAATAATAATTCCTTCCGGAATGGCTTCAAAAAGAATGTTGAAGATATCTTGATTTTGATAAAACACGGTATTTTTATTGATTTTAAACAATTTTAATTTTCCATAAAAGGTAGTAAAAAAACGAATATGTTTATATAAAAAAATGGGATATTTCAGTTTTGGCAAATTTTTTTGACAAAAATCACAACAATGAAACTAAATATTGCCGAAATCATTTAATTATACATTTATAATTAATATCTTTAATGTAAGAAAATGATATCTAAATTTGTTAAAATGTAAAATATTGGCGATAGTTTCTGATTGCATTTTTTGGAAAAATGATTGGATATTCAATCTCATTCACCAACTGATATATTGTACATTAAGTTACTGATTTCTCAATGCTAAATACTCAATTTCTGCCAATAGGGATCTGAACTTAAAACTTAAAACTTAAAACTTATAACTCATTAATATGCTAACATTTAAAAATTTTAATATCGCCGATTGGTTTTCATTTTACAGAATTGCCGCCGCGCCATTTTTATTGCTTATTTTATGGTTGGGCAATCGGGAACTTTTTACTTGGCTTTTATTGGTAAGTTATTGTACGGACGCAATTGATGGTTTTTTGGCGCGTAGGTTAAAAATTACAAGTCCGAGAGGCTCGCAATTGGATTCTTTTGGCGATCAAATAACATTTATAGTAGGGTTGATTGGCGTTTTAATTTATGAATACGATTTTATAAAGGAACATGCATTTTTTTTAATTCTTGTTTTTGTACCTTATATTTTTCAAATGATTATCGCATTTTTTAAATATGGAAAAGCCACTGCTTTTCATACGTATTTGGCTAAATTATCGGCAATTACACAGGCTTTTTTTATTCTATGGTTGTTGTTTTTTGGGCCAATTTATTGGTTGTTTTATGTAATGATTGCATTGGGTTTGCTGGAAACAATAGAAGAGATTGGACTTATTTTTATGTATGATAATTGGGTTGCGGGCGTGAAAGGCATTTATTGGGCACTTAGGGATAAAAGGCGAATGAAAAATCAAACTAACACAGGTTAATACGTTTATGTAATGCGCTCATATTCATTCTTTGTCATTTTGTTGTTATGTTCAGCGATATTGCTTGTTGATATTTTGGCATTTTATTGGCTGCAATCCATTACACAGTTATTGCAATCTGTATTTTTACAGCACTTAATTAATGTTATTTTTTGGATTTTCTCCATTGGGCTGATTGCATCAATTATTTTATTGAAAATTAGGTTGGAGCGAATGCATCCTTATAGAAAACAGTTGTTGATTACTTCATTTTATGGACTCACGGTATCTTCTTTTATTCCGAAATTAATTTTTGTGCTGGTTATTTCAGCTCTTTATTATTCACATTTTGTTTTTTCTGAAGAGGAATCTTTATTCATTATTCCCGTTATTGGTTTATTTTCAGGATTTTTGCCCTTTTTTGTCATTCTTTACAGTGTTTTTAGAAGCTTGTACCGTTTCAAAATATATCGCATTGCAATTAATTTAAAAAAATTGCCGGCTGCTTTTGAAGGATTGCGAATTGTCCACATTTCCGATCTTCATTTGGGGAGCTTTAATTCCCGTCATCATATTTTAGAAAGAGCCGTGACTATAATTAACCATTTAAAACCCGATTTTATTTTTTTTACGGGCGATTTGGTCAATAACCACGCTTGGGAATTAAGAGGCTGGCAAACAGTATTAAAAAAAATGAAAGCTAAAATTGGTAAATATACGGTGTTGGGAAACCATGATTATGGCGATTACAGCGATTGGAAAAATGCCAAAGCCAAACAGTCCAATTTTGAATCGATTAAATATTTTTACAAAAAAATAGATTTCAATTTATTGCTGAATGAAGCCGTCATTATTGAAAAAGAAGGCGAAAAAATTGCAGTTTTAGGAGTTGAAAACTGGGGAAAACCACCTTTTAAGCAATATGGCGACTTAAAAAAAGCGATGAAAAATGTGGCAGATATTCCTTTTAAAATACTGCTTTCCCACGATCCTTCACATTGGAGTTTAGAAGTGAAGAAAAAAACGGACATAGCATTAACGCTTTCTGGCCATACCCACGGCATGCAAGCCGGCATTAACATTAAAAGCAAAAATTGGAGCCCAATTCAATATAAATATAAACATTGGGCGGGATTGTACAAGAATTTAAATCAGTACTTATATGTAACTAGAGGCGTTGGCTGGATGGGATTTCCAGGAAGACTTGGAATGCGGCCAGAAATTACGCTCATTGAGCTTTATCAAGAATAAAAACTGGCGTTAATTATTAATTTCTTCTGTTAATTGCAGGATTCCTTCTGCTGTTGTTACTTCTGTTGAGATTACTTCTGTGACTATTATTGTTATGGTATTTTTTTATGTCGTCCCCAAAATAATCATGGATCCTAAATCGGTTACTTCGCCTTAAATCGATATGGTTAAATCTGGCGGGCAAAATATTGGTGGATATCCAAATGTTATTGTCTAAATATAGGTAAGTTCTCAACGAAAAATCATAATAAATATCATGTTCCGGAAAATAAATGTAGCGCACAACTTCAGCTCGGTTTGGATAAAACCAAGGAGGTGGAGGCGTTCCAATTCTGGAGGTTACTACAACGGGTCCGCAACTTTCTAATGATAAAGCAAAAGAAAACAACAATGCAATTGTTAAAAAAACAGCTTTTTTCATATTCGTAGTTTTTAATTGAACCAATTTACAAAGAAGCTAAAATAGCTGAAATGATTTATATCAATTGACGCGGCGCATTTTTTAATTTTTCTTTTCGGCTTCTTTAAGTTTTTGTTTCTCTAATTTTCTAAAATAGCCCCGAAACAGAAAGTTGTGTTTTAATGCTTCCAGATTTTCGTTTAAACGAACGCTTCCTTCCTTAATATTTTTCATTGTTTCGTCAATATTATCAACCAAAATGGTATCTTTAATCATATAATTTACGGTTCCTTTTCCATTTTTTACATCCAAAACCACCGAGTTTAAATTGGTGATTACTGAATCTATGTTTTCACTCGATTTTTCTAAATTAGTGATGATAGATTTCAACTGTTTTGCCGAAGCCGGATCGCTTAACACCACGGCAGCCATACTTTTATCATAATTTATTGCGTCAATAATATGTTTTAATTCCCTAACTGTTGCTGAAGCGTTTGCGCTCGCTGTTTTTAAATTTATGACGGTCTGTTTTACGTCGGAAGCCATTTCAGCATCTTCAATCAACATGCCAATGGTACCTTTTCCTTCCTTAATGGCTGTGGTTATCTTCAATAAATCGGAAGTTAATTTGGCAGCGTTGTCATTGGTGGTATTTAGTGTTTCAAGCATGTCTGTGGTTGATGTTTTGTTGTAAGATTGAATGGTGTCGCCTGGTTTTAAAGTCTCGGAAATCTCTTTTCCGGGCACAATATTTATAACCATGCTTCCAACCAAACCGTCTGATCCAATGGCTGCTATTGCATTCTTTTTTATATGTTTCAGTATTTTATTTTCAATTACCATATCAACACAAATAGTGCTGTCATTAATCATCACAATATTTTTTACGGTGCCCACATTTATGCCTGAAAAGCGAACGTTGTTGCCCAATATTAAACCGTTCACATTATTAAATACGGCACTTATCCTGAAGGTATTGCCGAAAAGATTTTGCTTTTTGCCAATAAAATAAAGGGCAAACACTAAAATAATGGTAGTGATAACCACAAATAGTCCAAGATTAAATTTTTGCGTATTTGATGTTTTCATAATCATATTTATTTAAAAAAGGCCTGAATTTTCTCGTCTTTGTTAGATGATAATTCCTCAAAAGTTCCTTCCGCATAATTAATGCCGTCAATCAATAAAATCATTCTGTTTGAAATTACCCTGGCGCAATCCACATCGTGTGTAATAATGAGTGACGAGGTTTTATAATTTAGCTGAATATTCCGCATTAGTTGTATAATTTCTTTGGCGGTTATTGGGTCGAGTCCAGTGGTTGGTTCATCATAAATAATAATTTTTGGCTTTAGAATGATGGCTCTTGCAAGCGCAATTCTTCTTTTCATACCGCCGGAAAGTTCCTCGGGCATTAAATCTATTGCATCAACCAATCCTACATTTTCCAAGGCTTCAAGCACCAATTTAAGGGATTCTTCTTCTGATTTGTTTTGCTGGCGCATAGGAAATTCTAAATTTTCACGTACGGTCATAGAATCGTACAAAGCACTTCCTTGGAAAAGAAATCCCAATTCTGTGCGCAATTCATTGAATTCTTTTTGTGTAAGTTTGGTAATATCCTTTCCCATTATTTCAATAGATCCTTCGTCGGGCAGCATTAAGCCAACCAAACATTTTATCATGACCGATTTCCCTGAACCGGATTTTCCCATCAACACCAAATTTTCCCCCTCAAATAATTCCAACGTAAATCCGCTGAGCACGTGATTGTCGCCAAAGCTTTTCTTTAAATCTTTGATGCTTAAAATGGGCGCTATGTTTTTCGCTTTGTTCATTTCTATAGTTCAAAGAAAATATCGCTGACAAAAACAGCAATAAAGTCGATAATAAATAAAAGCATTGAAGTGTAAACCACGGCCGAATTTGAGGCTTCTCCAACGCCAACAGTTCCTTTGGTGCAATTATATCCTTTAAAACTTCCCACCAAACCAATGGCGAAGCCAAAGAAAAATGATTTCACTGTAGCCGGAAGTATGTCAGAAAATTCTATGGCATCAAAAACCTTGTTAAAATAGAGTTGAAAGGATACATCGCCTTTTAAATTTTCCACCAGTGCCGAACCAAAAAGGGCAATAGCATCACCAAAAATAATCAACAACGGAATCATTAAAGTGGCCGCCATAATACGCGTTACTACCAAATATTTAAACGGATTTGTGCCGGAAACTTCCATAGCGTCAATTTGTTCCGTTACGCGCATAGAGCCCAGTTCCGCTCCAATTCCCGAACTTATTTTACCCGCGCAAATAAGCGCAATAATTACCGGGCCAATTTCCCGCACTATGGAAATACTCACCATGGAAGGCATCCAGGATTGTGCGCCAAACTCCATTAAAGTTGGTCGGGATTGCAACGTAAACACCAATCCCAAAATAAAACCGGTAATGCCCACCAAAAACAGCGACCGATTGCCCATATTGTAACATTGCCGCAACAATTCTTTAAATTCAAAAGGGCTACTAAAAGCCTCTTTAAAAAAACGGCCTGCAAAAAAGGACATTTCACCAATTTCAGTAAAAAACTTTTTGACGGTATTTCCTATTTGAATGGATGTTATCATCTGTTTCAGCATTTTTGCCAGTATAAAGTTATTGTTGTTTTAAATGGGATAAAATGATTTATATCAATTTTCTGCTTTGAAAGAATCAATATAATTCAGAAAAGCCGAATAGGAAATGGAGTTTACCTTTTGTTTGTTGAGAATTTTATCAATTTTCATAAAAAATTCCACATTTTTAATTATCGAAATCGCCTGATATTAATCATTAAAAGTTTAAAACGGCTGCTTTAACTTTACTGAAATATGTGAATCCTAAACACGAAATAGCCATCATTAACCTTTAATTTTTGAATCATGAAAATTATTTCCAAGGGAAAAAATCAATTTAATCGAAATGATCCTATTTATTGAATTCTCTCACCAAGAATTATTTTTGGAGCTTTAACCAGACACCTATTAAATTCTTTAAAGAAATTCTCAAGGCCAGATTTAGTGGCCTTTCCATGAGTTATCGCATTGTTTAATTCCCAGTATAACACATAAGTATAAAATTTAGGCTTTTGAGTTAATTTAATAGGTGGCTTTCCATTTTTTGCATCACTAAAACTTCCTGGCCGGTGGGTTCGTCTCATATATCTAACATCTTTAACTCCAGGGAATTCACTGTGATGATTAAGAACCTTTTTAATTAATGCCTCAAATTCTTCAGTTTTATCTGGTTTAACTTCATATAAACAAATTTCAACAAATGAATCTTCTTTATCAGTATTCATACAAATACTCCGGTTAAATATCCTATAACTGCCCCACCTACTGTACCAATAATTAAAATGGGGGCATAAGTTCTACTTATGATTGCTGAGGGAAGGGAAAGACCAATACCAAGTAAAGCTCCAGCAATGATGGGATTAATTCCAAGGACAACATTTGGAATTATGAAACCTATCATGAAACGATCTATAAATGCTCCGGCCATTGCATCTCTTCTTTTGCCTGAATTTTCAAACTTCAAGGGTATCATAATCAATACCGACACAATTCCAAATATTATTCCTATTATTATTCCTAAAATAACACTATTCATGTTCTAAACACCTTTACAATAATTAATAATAATTTTTTATACTTTTTATAAATAATTATCTAATTTAACCGTAAAATTACTTGGAAAATTTCTTAAAAAAGAATAGGTGACCATACCGCCTAATTCATGGCCTTGTATAAGTTACATTATTTAGATTAAAGTGATGAATCAGGCCCTGAATGAAACTGGCTATGGTAAATTTATCACTGGAACAATTGACTGGATTTCCCAACTCCTGGCATATCCAGAGATAAAATATGATAATTTTCTTTTAATAGGGCCATTACACTTGAGTAGGCCACATCAGTTTTCAAGATAACCATAAAGAAATAGAATAGTTGGCCTTTTATTGTTTCCAGCTTCAATGATATGAGTTGAAATTCCATTGATGTCAATTTGCTGATGCT
>PHDE01000067.1 GCA_002842505.1 Bacteroidetes bacterium HGW-Bacteroidetes-3
TAAAAAATAAAATTTAAACAGATGAAACGAGCCATAACAAATTTTGATACACACAGAAATGATTAATGGCGAACTGCATCTGTACCAATAAAAAATAAAATTTAAACAGATGAAAACACCTTATAAAAATATTTATACCATATTAAAACTGAATCGATTTATTGTGCTTGCCGTGGTGGTTGGTGCCGTCATAACAAGTACAGTTTCTGTGATTCTGGTATTTAAGCTTCATAGGCAAATAATGAACAGCGCTTTTGCCGTCAGTACAGATGGAAGTATCATTCCCTTAAAGCTAGTTTCGGCACAGGAAAATTTAGAAGTGGAAGCTTTGGCACATTTAGAGCGCTTTCATACCTATTTCTATCATATTGACGCAAGTAATTATGAAAAGCATTTAGAGAAAGCATTATGGCTGGGCAATAGTACAGTTGATGCTCTCTACCGACAAAAAAAAGCTGATGGCTTGTACAATCGTTTGATTCAATATTCTTTGATCCAAAAGGTTGTAAGCATCAAATCTAAAGTTGATGTTCAAGTTGAACCCTATGCCTTTGAAACCACCTGTATTTTTGAGATTAACAGAGGTTCGATTATCGACACCTATGAACTCAATACAACAGGAAAACTGATCAAGGTAGATCGTAATTTTCCCAATAACACCCATGGTTTATTGATTACGGACTATTATGAAAAAACCTTACGTAAAATTGATAATGAGACCCATAATGAACGCTAAAAATCAAGAAAATGAATATTGAAAAAAACAAAATAGTATTTGGGACCATCCTTGCCTTGATTGTCATTTTTATCGGTGCATATACAATGACCCTATTGCATAAAAATGATGACACATACATCGATTCACAACAAATACCGATACCGGAATTAGAGAATGAAACTGAAGTGTACAATTCAAAATTAGATGCCATTAATGCACTGAAGGATGTGCGTGAAACGAATGCACCAAGTATCTATGATGATCGCTTATTAGATTCAACAGGGGTTTATGATCCTAATTTGTTGGATAAGGAAAAGATACGGATAGTGGACAGTATTTATAACCAAGGACGCATTAATTATACTGAAAATGACTATCGGAGTTTGAAGCCCACCAAAAGTATTGAAATACCCATAAAACTTACCATAGATTCTGTTCTGCCAGAAATAGCACAAACCATTTCAGCGGAACAGTTGGGTTTGGAGCATCAATTATTCTTTGCTGCTGCACCTGTAATAAATGATACGTTCGGTGATTCCAAAAACGATTTGATAATCTATGCAGCTGTTAATGGTGATCAAATAGTAAAGACTTTTAGCCGTTTGGAAATGCGATTGACCAAACCTGCATTTATTAATAACGAATTACTTCCTAAAAACACCTATCTCTATGGGTTTGTCAGTTTTAAACCCAATCGAACACTAATTCATATTACCAATATCAATCACAAACCTGTAAAATTAATAGCCTATGATCTACAAGATGGTAATGAAGGAATCTATGTCATTAACAATTTTCAATCGGAAGCTTCAAAAGCGGTGGTTGATGATGCCATTGATGAGATCAATATTCCAAGTGTTCCTTCAATAGGAGTTCTTAAAAAAGTATTTCAGCGTTCCAATAAGAATGTTAAAGTAACCATCACCAACAATTATCAACTTTTATTAAAACCGAAAGCTTCGACTATCAATTAAAAAAATCACTTATGAAAACAACATTAACTTTAATCATATGCACTTTTAGCATGATGTTACATGCTCAAAACGTTGAAAAATTAGACACAATTTATGCAAATGACACGAAAACTGTATCACTGTTTTTTCCAAAACCGATACGTCAAGGTATTGTAGGAAAATCTCATTTTGTATTTAGTTATAATAAAGAAATAGCCCAATATTTTGGCCTATTACAGGCTACTCCCGGAGTAGAAAGTAATCTATTAACAATCACTACTAATGGTCAGGTATATTCCTATATTCTAAAATATGCAGACACACTTAAGAAACTAAATTACTTTATTTCTGAACAAGAAAGTATCGGAAATGAAAAACAAAGTTCTGAAGTTTTAAATTCTAAAAAAAAGGTTTTTGCTGAAACAGATGCCATGGTTATAAACAAATTAGCGATGTATGAAACAACTAGTGCCGAATTGATGATGGGATCCAAGAAAAGACATAAACGTTCTAAAAGGAGGAATCAAATCAAGTTATCTGTAAAAAATATTACGTATAAAAATAATGCCCTATATTTTTCAATGGAAATTGAAAACAAATCTGTTATTGATTATGATGTGAATTTTTTACGTTTCTTCATTTCTAATCGTAATGATTTTAAGAAGAAATCTTCTCAAACCATACTAAAGGAGCCCATATTTACTTATTTGTTCCCCAACAAAATAAAAGGAAAAACCAAAAGTGAATTTATCATTGTTTTTTCGAAATTTACCATTGATCATCATAAAAAAATGATTATTGAGCTTAATGAGTTATATGGAGAAAGAAATTTAAAATTAAAAATAACTAGTAGATTGGTTAATAATTCTAATTAATTTTAAGATTTTAAGGGATCGTTAAAAAGGAATTAAAAAGACTCTTGGGTTATGAGTTTGAACAAAACAACATTCTACGCCAAGACTTACCATTATCATTAAGTGCCATTGAATAAAGAAAAAAACTACATCAAGCAACTATTTAATGTTAATGAAGATAAAAAATAGTTAATTGAAGCAAAAAAAAGAGGGGTTAAATAAAACCCTCTTTTTTTGCCTCGAAATTTATTTTTACTACTCTTTTTTTTGAATTTTCATGCTCATTTGTTTTACAAAGGAATTAAATAGATTATTACGGTTTTACCATAATAATAAGTTAAATAGATTTATGAAATTTACTTAAAATAATAAATTATAAATTCCTATTGCTTTTTCAACTAAAAAATAATTCTATGAAAACAAAATTACTTATAGCTTTTTTATTGTCCAACATTTCAATTACTTTATCGCAAAATCTTTTAGACACCTCAACTTGGACTGTTGGATCTGGCGCAGTTACAGGGTTTTCAAATAATGGCACTACTACTGAAAACGGCAGAGAATTAGGAGAAAATCATTTGGGGAAAACTGTTCTTTTATGGAAGGCTTCTCCTGATAATATTAGTAATGCTGATGGAGGTTGGAACACAGATTTTCACGCAATTAATCATATTTTAACATATCAGTTTACAATATGGCTAAAAAAGACCAATTCTAACGATGGCTATTCCTATTTTGGATGTAGTAGTGTAAATAACGTTTTAAACCTTAATAACACATTAAATACCAACCCATATTTTTGGTATGGGGATTTACCTGAACTTAATAAATGGTATTTACTGATTGGTTATGTACATGGAAGCAGCTATGCCTCTTCGAATAGTATTGGTGGTATATACGATGGTGAAACAGGTGAAAAAATATTATCAATTTCAGATTTTAAATTTAAGTCAACTGCAATAAATGTGGCTCATAGAACTTATTTATATTATGATACAAATACTGCAGATCGACAATATTTTTATGATCCTAGAATTGTCGAAGTCAACGGTACAGAACCAACATTTGATGAACTATTAGGTGTGAATGGAGATGCAAAATTAGTATTTAGTTATGATGCTTCCGGAAATCAAATTAGCAGAAGTTGGTTATGTTTGAATTGCAGTTCAAAACCTTCAGGAAAAACAGGAAAGGAACTTAATGATGAACCGTTACTTGAAATAAAAGATAATAATCTCATTGCTTACCCAAACCCAGTTACAGATTTTCTTCAATTAGAGTGGATAGACAGTCCAGACCGACAACCTGACCAGATCTTTTTATATTCAATGGATTCCAAAATGCTATTCAATAGCAATATAAATGAAAGACATGGAAAAATGGAACTGTCACTACAAAATTACCCTACCGGAGTATACCTTCTTTTAGTTGTCTTCAAAAACGGAGAAAAAAAATCATATAATATAATAAAAAAATAACTGGCTATGAAAAAATATTTACTTTTAGGAATTGCCCTTCTATGGATAACTAATTCATTTAGTCAAAAAATTAAAAACCCTAAAGACAAGTTTACATACAAAAAGATAAAAGTAATTGATGAAAGTAGTGGAACTCTCCCTATTTTAGGCGCCTCAGATTTATCAAGTAGTAGTTCAACAAATATTTCTGCTAAAACTACTAACAATCCTGGAATAGGTGAAACTCAAGGGGCACTATCCGTTTCTTTAACAGGTGGGGCTAATTATAATATTCCAATTGCTGTTCCTATTGGCATAAATGGTGTTAGTCCAGAAATTTCATTGGCTTATAATAGCCAAAGCGGAAATGGATTGGCCGGATATGGGTGGAATATTGCAGGTGTTTCTGGAATTTCTAGAATCCCTTCAACTAAATTTCATGACAATATTATTGACCCAGTTGATTTTGATGATTTAGACCGTTTTTCACTAGACGGGCAACGTTTAATCCTAAAAAGTGGTGTTTATGGTAAAGATGGGGCTCAATATGAAACAGAAAATTATTCTAATTTAAAAATTATTTCTTATGGCGTTTCTCCTTATGGAGTAAATTATGGGCCTTCATATTTTATAATTAATTATCCTGATGGTTCTTTAGCGCATTATGGTGCCAGCACAGATTCTAATTCACAAACAAATTATGCAATTACTTTTTGGCAAAACCCACAGGGAGTTAGAATTAGTTATGAATATATAAATGAAAATAATAGCATTTCAATAAGCAAAATAAAATATGGCGGCATCAACACGTCTAGCCCTGTTAATGAAATACAATTTATTTACTCAACCAGAAATAGGGATGAACAAGCTTTTATAGGAGGAATTTCATTTGTAAGAAATAACATCTTGAAATCTATTAAAGTCAACAGTGGAAGTGTTGGTTATAGAAATTACTATCTTAGTCATAGTGATATTATTCGTTATTCCAGATTGATTAGTGTACAAGAAAAAAATGGTGACAATACAATTTCACATAGTGCAATTAATTTTACTTACTCAAACTCTAATTCAAACTTAATAAATTATTTAGATATAACAACTCTTGGTTTAAATAATATTGAACAAAGAAATTCGGAAACGCTTTCTTTAGATCTTACTGGCAATGGTAAAATGGACTTTATAGTATATCCAAAAAATACATATTTAAAAGATAAATTTTGGTTGTTTAAGAATTTGGATGAAGGAGGATACAATTACCCTTCTCAGATAGACACAGGTATTTTCGAAGAAATATTTCCAGTAACTTGGTTAAATAGCACTAATAAAATTTTAGCAGGGCAAGGGTTGACTGTAATACAAAACACAACAAATAATCAGGTGAGTTTCAAAGTTTATTCTGATGGAACAGTAAATCCTATATATTATCAATACGAAAAACTATGGAGTGCCCCAACTTATCAATATGATATTGACTGTAATAATTCAACAAATAATAAAAAACCTATTGAATATATTTCGGGTGATTTTAATGGTGACGGGCTTACTGATGTAATTGCAATTACAAAATCATCTACATCAAAAAGTTGTTATAAGGAAGACCCGAATTGTGTTGATAGTGGAGGTGGTGGTCCTCTACCAAAACAAAATACCTACAAAATTAACAATCAAAATAAAAAAAATGGTGAAAACAAAAAGGTTCAAACTGTCAGTCAAAGGATAGATCCAATTGATACGGCTTGTGCTTGCAATTGCACTACATATACTTCAACTAGCGCTAATGCATATTTTATAAATTTAGATCGTAGAATCACATCAGGATTTGTAAAATCACTAGGATATTTGCAAGCAAGTTTAAAATCAACAGACAAATTGTTAACTGCTGATGTTAATGGCGACGGGAAAACAGATATTCTTCATGTTACGGAAGGAAATATTTATGTTTATAGTCTAGACAGTAATAATTATTTACAATTACTTTGGAAGACAACAAATTCAGTAATTAAATTAGATTACACATTTTTATTAGGAGATTATAATGGTGATGGAAAAACTGATTTATTAATACCAGAGAGTAATGGAACTAATAGTTTTTATTTTTTCCTGTCTTCTGGAATATCATTTAAATCATATGGTAATGCTATAGGTGCTCCTTTTAAATATAATCAAACAAATTGGGACGGTTATAATGGTGTGCTAACTGGCTACAATTTGATTGCGTTAGATGCAGATGGTGATGGTCGCACAGACATTATTGATTATAAAACAGAGACATATAATAATAGCTCAAACGGAACTCAAACTATTAA
The DNA here is from genome assembly GCA_002842505.1 of Bacteroidetes bacterium HGW-Bacteroidetes-3. Taxonomy (GTDB): domain Bacteria; phylum Bacteroidota; class Bacteroidia; order Flavobacteriales; family Flavobacteriaceae; genus Lutibacter. The sequence continues at coordinate 6,289 of PHDE01000067.1, forward strand.
AATTTATTATAATAAAGGGAGCGATTATCCTACTTCTGGTAGTGATCTGTCAGCAAGAGTTAATTTTGAATGGGGTGGAGAAGCTACAAAAACAGGTAACTTAGAACATTTTCCCATACCAATATTTTTAACTTCCGAGAAAGGGAATAAGAGGTTAGATTTCGCCTCTATTAGTAATAATTGGGTTTCATCTTTTGAATTTAACAGAGACCTTCGGAAAGAGATGTTGGTGCGTTCAATTGAAAATAATGGAGTTACTCACAGTATTAACTACAATAATCTTGATCCATCAGAAACAGGGATTGACTATATGACTGTCTATCAACCTGCATACTCTGAAAGTTATCCATATGTTGATCTTGGTGGTGTGCAGGATACTAAAGTTGTTACGTCTTTACAGCGTACATGTTCTGGCACATCAACACTCCAGCAAATATACTCTTATTATGGTGGTGTATATAATGTAGAGGGACTTGGATTTATTGGCTTTAAAAGTGTTGCTAAAAGTAATTGGCATACTGATTATTCAGATAGAATATTTAATGTTTCCAAATACGATACTCAATTAAGAGGAGCCATTACTGAGGATTATATTCTACCCAATAGCTTCAATTTTTCATACACCCCTTCGAATTATATAAACAAAACTACTTATGTAAATTCCTCATCACTGTCCGCTAGCAAAGTTTTTAAATTATGGAATAGTTCTAGTGTTACACAGAATAACTTGAATGGAACCGTTACTAACAAATCCTATTTATACGATATTTATAACAATCCAACAAAAATAACTTCAAATTTCTCAGGTATTGGCAGTAGTGTGATAGATATAACATATGCCAATAGTCCAGGAACAATTTACTATATTGGAAGACCTACTAGTGAAAAGGAAACAACTACTATTAATGGTAACGCTTTTAGTACAGAAAAACAATTTACGTATTCAGGTTATTTATTGACTCAGAAAAATACAAAAGGAAATGGCACTTCTTTTGATTCTGAAACTTATACATATGATGTATTTGGAAACATTTTAAAAAAAATTACAACACCGTATAATACTCCGGCACGTGAAGTGCATTTTGAATATGATAATTCAGGACGTTATCTCACAAAATCAATTGATGCTGAAGGTATGGGTATTACCTATCAATACAATACAGATTTAGGTACTTTAACAAAGGAAATAAATCCATTTGGTCAAGAAACTAATTATTTATATGATGGATGGAATAGATTAATAAAAGTGACCGATTATCTTGGTAAAAATCTAACAACTAGCTATGTTGAGTCTAATTACTATTATACTGTGACTGATACGGGAGACGATGGTAGCGGTAAAATTACAATTTATGATCCTCTTAAAAGAGTTACCACTGTTAAAGAAAAGGATGTATTAGGTCAATGGATTAGTAAAAGTTATCTCTATGACAAATTTGACCGTATTTGGAAAGAAAGTGAACCTTATACCGGCTCAGCTGCCTCTCAATGGAATATTAATGAATACGATTTTTATGGTAGGCAGTTAAAACAAACTTCTTTTACTGGCAAGGTAACTAGCTTAACCTATAACGGTTTGTCAGTAGCAGCTGATGATGGCACCAAAACAGTAACCACAACAAAAAATGCAATGGGAAATGTAACCTCAGTTACTGACCCAGGAGGAACAATAAATTACACGTATTTTGGTAATGGCACTATGAAAACAGCTGATTATAATGGTGTAATTGTTTCAACAGAACAAGATGGATGGGGTCGCAAAACAAAGACTACTGATCCATCAGCTGGAATTTACGCCTATACTTATAATGGCTTTGGTGAAGTTACTAAAGAAACAACACCAAAAGGAACCACAGACTTTACGTATTCTTCTATTGGGAAACTATTAGAGAAAAAGGTAGTGGGAGATCTAACCAATATGACCATGCAATATGCATATAATACAACCAATAAAAAACTGAGTTCGCTGTCTCTTATAAATTCAGATGGCAATAACAGTACATATTCTTATACCTATGATAATTATCAAAGATTGAATTATACTTCTGAAACGAATACATATGCTCAATTCACGAAACAATTAAGCTATGATACTTTTGGTCGTGTTGATACAGAAGAGAATTATGCTAAATTATTGGCTAATGGTAAGAGTAGTATTAAAAAGATTAAAAACACCTACCAAAATGGAGCCTTAAAAACAATTAGTGATAATGCAACCCAAGAGATTATTTGGAATGTAAATGAATTAAATGCTCGAGGACAAGCAACATCAATTACTATGGGAAATAACTTGCGTAATAAAAATGTTTACAATACTTCAGGTTATTTAACCGAGAGTACAGTAGAAAAGAATATAAACACTACCCCTGAGCAATTAATGAAACTTACGTTTAACTTTGATGCCAAAAAAGGTTTATTGAATTCACGTACAAATAGTTTATTCTCTTGGATAGAGAATTTCACATATGACAATATGGATAGGTTAGTTTCTTTTAATGATAATCAAAGCAACAAAAATCATACGTATGATGCACAAGGCAGAGTTACAGCTAACAATACAGTTGGCACATACAATTATACTGGGAAGTCCTATAAATTAGAAAATATTGATTTAACAACTCAAGGGTTTTTACATTATGCTAAAATGGATAGGCAAGACATTTCGTATAATGCATTCAAAAGTCCTGTTGAAATTAATGAAGCAGGAAAAGAGAGGGTAAGTTTCCAATACAATGCTTTTATGGGACGAGCCAATATGTTCTACGGTAATACTGAAATTGATAAATTAGTGCGACCTTTACGTAGACATTACTCATATGATGGCAGTATGGAAATTAGTTTTGATTTAACAACAGGTAAAACTACTTTTGTTACCTACATTGGAGGTGATGCATATAGTGCACCAGCAATTTGGCGTTCAGAGCAAGGAGCTACTTCAGACAATAATTATTACTTTTTACACAGGGATTATTTAGGAAGTATTTTAATGATCTCAGATATCAACGGAGTTATTAAAGAAAAACGTCACTTTGATGCTTGGGGCAATATTGTAAAACTTACTGATGGTAATAATATAGTGTTAGATAAGTTTGTTTATTTGGATAGAGGCTATACTGGTCATGAACATTTACAAGGGGTTAATTTAATACATATGAATGGTAGATTATATGATCCTGTCTTACATCGATTTTTAGCGCCAGACAACTACATCCAAGACCCTTATAATACACAAAATTATAATAGGTATGGGTATGTGTTGAATAATCCATTAAAATATGTTGACCTTAGTGGAGAAATGTCTAGTGGTGAAGGTGGAATATTTAGTTTTATCGCTGCTGCATTTGTATGGGCAGCTAATGCTATTTTTGGCTCACATGATTCTGGTCAAGACAGTGCTATGCAGGCTAGTCCAGTAACACCAACTAGTAACCAAAATAATTCACAAAATAGCACTGCTATACCTAATGCACCACCCATACCTGGCAGTGGCTATAGATTGGATAACCCCTATGGTGTATACCAAGACTCCTTTTTACAAAGTAGTACATCATCTGACCTTGCATACTCGACTACAGGCCCAAATGACTGGATTGCGAATGGAAACGGTATTAAAAATAGTAAAAAAGGTCTTCATATTGTTCGATCATATATGCAAAACCTATTATTGACAGCACTTCAAGAAGCTAATCAAGAAGCTTTTTTTGAGAGTAAAGTACCTTTTTCTAAATACATTCAGTATCATACAGTTGTAAAAATGGATGTTAGTAGAGCTAACTCAATAGATGTATCAGACAAAGGACCTATTGAATTTGATGGAAACTTTAATATTGTTAGAGTAAATGAAGGTTTTGGCGGAGACTATGCCTATGATTATATTGGTGGAAATACTATAGTAGGAAATTCAATGTTTGGACAAAAAGGGGGGGGTAGTCCCAAAAGAAACACGGTATTTGATGGTCAATATAATGGCTATTATAAAATTAATTTTTACGGTCCAAATACCTCAAATCACGTGATAGGCCAACTTCTCTTTAAGAAAAAAGAATCATTTGATGAATTGTTCAATTATTTTAATAACTATAAAAATCATTTTAAAAAGAAATTTTTAGAATATTATAATTCAAAATAATTTAAATTATGTTTGATAAATTATTCATTTCAGAAAAGAAATACTTTTTGTTAATAATCATCATTTCTACTTTGTTTATAAGTTGTTCAAAAAGTAAAATTAAAGATACTTATCTTGACATAAACAACAAACTTATTTATGAATTTAAAGATTCTGAGTTATTTATCTACAATTTGAATGATTCAATTAAAAAAGAATATTCAATTGAATGGGATGAAAACAAAATCAATTTAAAGAGTAATAATAAAAGCTTCACACTTAATTATTTGATTGAAAAAAATATTTTATGGCTTTTTGATAGTAATCATGAATTTATTTATGGTCCAGAGATTAAATTGTTAAAAGTTAAATTTGATAATTCTTTAGATAGTAAATATTTATACTTTAACTATTGGGCCACTTTATCAGAAGATAAAAAAACAAGCTTTTGGATTAAATTTAAAGAAAATTATGCAAATCTATATGAAAAAGAAAATTCAAAAAGCATATATTTTGATCATTCTTTTGATTTTGAAAAAAAATTATATTTTGAAAAATTCATAGTATATAAATTTAAAAGCTATCTACTAGAACCCTACAATTATTTATTAATAAAGAGCAATAGAGACTCATTAAATTTTATACAATTGGATAGTTTTAAAGAACTAAACTTTAGTAATCATACCTCTATAGTTGATAGAAACCTTATAGGTACTTGGTCAAATCTAAATTTTAATGATAACCTGACTATTTTTAATGATGATGGTCCTTTTTATTTTGGAGATACTATTTCATTTACAAATAATAATGAATTCATTAAAAAAATAGGTAAAAATAAAAGTCTCTCAATTTCATACGAAATAGGATTAGATACAAAGTTTATATTTTTTGATAATCCTTTGGATAAAATTTTAGAAATAGAAAAATTATCTAATGATACTTTAATTTTCAGAAACCAATCATTTGGAAAAGAATATAAAATGAGATATATCCGTATTGATAATTAACTTTTCACTCAAAAAAATGAAAAAAATAAACATTTTATTATTTATAGCAATTATTTTTATTTCCTGTAATCCATCAGGAGATGAAGACCTAACAAATAATTTAACGTTAGAACTGCATACGGTTAATACGAATGTCAGTATAGATGAAATATTACCTATAACAATTACAGCTAACAAGGCTATTATGGGTGTAGATTATTCGTTAGATAATTTTGTAACATCTGCCAGTCAATTTACCAATTTTGGCAATTCAACTACAGTTTACCTAAATACCAGTAAGTTGGGCAAAAAGCAAGTAGGCATTAAAATTACAGATACTGAAAATAACACAGCTACTAAAACTATTACCATAATTGTAGAAAAAGGAAATGCTGTTCAGTTAAAAAGTTTGTTGGTTAATTCTTTTTATAATATTAACCAGAGTTGGGATACTGAGTTTTCGGCTTCTGATCCAAACAGATTAGCTGATGTTGTTTTTGTTTTAATAAAACCGCAAATAGGTGTTTTTTCTGGTCAAATGAGTCAGCAATTATGGTTTAAGTCTTCCATAAAACAAAACCAAGGAGATTTAAATTGGAATTTGGTTAGTGAAAATTTATATGTAAATCCTAACACAATTCTAAAGTTTTCATTAGCAGACGACGATGGTGCCTTTAGTCAAGATTTAATGCTAGGACCACCTTTTGAAAGAGATATTGATTTAAACTATTTCGGTACCTCAAAACCAGACCCTATCAATTTTAAAGATACTGCTATTAATTTAGATGTTGATTTAAAAGTGGTTTGGTAAAAGAAGATTAAAAAGCTCGCAATTAAGTTCAAAATATTTTTATGAAAAAAATTGTTGTAGGTATTTTATTAATTCTAACAATAACTTCTTATGGACAAAAAGAAGCGAACAATTGGTATTTTGGAAATAAAGCAGCCTTAGATTTCTCAAATGGAACGGCGGTTGCACGAGAAAATAGTCAAATGCCTGCAAGAAAAGGGAGTGCTTCCTTGTCAGATGAAAATGGAAATCTTTTATTTTATACAAATGGTTCAAGTGTATGGAATAGAAATCATACTATTATGCCAAATGGAACTAGTTTAACTGGGACAAGTTGGTTTTCTTGGTCAACAATTAATACACTGGTGGCGATTCCTTTACCAGATTCTAACTCAAAATTTCTTATTCTCATTATTGATGGTCTTGGTAAATTTAGTTATACTGAAGTCGATATGACTTTAGATGGTGGATTAGGAGCGGTAACAGTAAATAAAAATAAACCAATAAAAGATTTTTTAAATCAAAGAATTACCGCAGTAAAACATTCAAATGGTAAAGATATATGGATAATTACCCATTTAACAGGGAAATTTGTATGTTATTTAGTTACATCTTCAGGTATTTCTTTAACACCTAATGAAACAATTATTGGAGCTGATTATAAATTTGGCCTATATGATTACTCACAGGTTAAAGTGTCTCCAAATGGTAAAAAATTAGCAATAGCTCATTATGAAGCTGACATTATTGAAGTTTTTGATTTTAATACAACTACAGGTGTTCCAAGCAACCCTATAGAAATAAAAGACTCCTTTGAAACGCATCCTCAAGGATTGGCATTTTCAGGTTCTGGAAACATATTATATGTTTCTGGGGGGTATAGTCATTACTATTCCGAAAACGGAATACTTCAATACAATTTAAAAGCAAACAATATTAATGCTTCCAAAGTTATTTTAGCAAATTTTATTGCAGATAGCGGTTGGGGAGCACTACAAATGGCTCCTGATGGTAAAATTTATATAACTAGAGGGCCTTCTAATTTTGATTCTCCTACTATTTCTTATTTAAGCGTAATCAATAAACCCGAGGTATTAGGAATTGGATGTGATTTCAAGTTAGACGCTATCAATTTAGGAACAGGTAAAGCAGAATTAGGATTACCTACTTTTTTACAATCTTATTTTAATGTTGGTTTTTATGCTGAAAATTTGTGTCATGGAGATAATACTAATTTTTACGCCAATGCTTCCCAATCTTTTAACAGTATTCTATGGGATTTTGGTGATGGTACAACATCAATACTTGAAAACCCAGTTCACACCTACACTAATGCAGGTACATATAATGTAAATGTAAAAGTGTTGTCAGGAATAGAAGTAGCAGAAACCACTAAAGAAATTGTGATAGATATTACTCCTATTGCAACAAAACCAACGAATATTAAAATTTGTGATACTGACAATGATGGTTTTTATACTTTTAATTTAACCAATCAAAAAACAACTATTTTAAACGGGCAGGATCCTTTAGTTTTTGATGTAAAATATTATGCGGGTTTTACTAATTATACAAACGAAACGCAAATTGCGATACCTAACAGCTACACAAATCAAACTGCATACACATTGGAAACAATCTATGCAAAAGTCTATAATATAAACAGCGGAACTTGTTTTGATACTACTGACTTTACGATTCAAGTATTTGAAACACCATTGCCGAATACAAATATTTCTCCCTTGACGAAGTGTGACAATACTTCTGTAGGAACTGATGCAGACGGAATTATTTTGTTTGATTTAACTCAAAAGGAAACAGAAATTTTAAACGGGCAATTACCGAGTGATTTTACAATAAACTATTTCAGCGATGCTGGCTATGCAACACCAATAACAAATCCTGTAACATTTCAAAACACAGAAACTACGCAAACTATTTATGTAAAAATGGCAAACAATGGATATAATTTATGTGTTGCAAAAACCAATTTTACTATTGAGGTGTTTAGATTACCTACAATTACTTCACCTGTTACATTAAAACAATGTGACAATGCCGACATTAATGGGTTTAGCACTTTTAATTTAGAAGAAGTAAATAATAAAATATCAACAAATACAGCAAATGAATCGATAACATTTTTCACTAATTATAGCGGAGCTTTTAGCAATAACAACCTAGAATTAATCACTATACCGACCTCCTTTTTAAACCCCACGGTGAGTAATTCAAAAGTTTGGGCAAGAGTTGAAAATTCAAATCACTGTTTTAGGGTTTCTGAAATAAATTTAATTGTTTCAACTACTCAAATCCCTATTTCTTACCAAAAAGCATTTTATGAGTGTGATGATTTTGTGGATGCTGTAAATAATGAAAAAGACGGGATTGCAACATTTAATTTTAGCGGTATTACTTCGGAAATTAAAAATATTTTTCCATCCGGACAACAGTTAATTATCAACTATTACAGAAATGAGGCTGAGGCTTTAGCAGAAGAAAATCCAATTTTAGATATTTCAAATTATAGAAATATTGGATACCCAACAACGCAATCAATTTATGTTAGAGTAGACAGTAAATTGGATAATGATTGTTTAGGTTTAGGAGCCCATATTACGTTAAATGTAGAGCCAATCCCTATAGCCAATCCAGTAACTGTTGAAAGACAATGTGATGATGATTTTGATGGTCTTTTCCCTTTTGATACCTCAACAATAGAACCTGCTGTTTTAAGCGGTCAAACGGGAATGTTGGTTTCTTATTTTGATAAAAATGGAAATGCTTTGTCAAGCCCACTTCCAAATCCGTTTTTATCACCTTCGCAAATAATAACAATTAGAGTTACATCCGCAAATTCTCAAGATATTGATGGCGCTTGTTTCGCCGAAACTAGCCTCGAGTTTATTGTTGACAAAAAACCGGTTGCCAATTCAATTGCTGATTTAATTGAATGCGATGATGATTTAGATGGCATGTTTTCTTTTAATACCTCAACAATTGAAACAACTATTTTAAATGGACAAACGGGAATGTTGGTTTTTTATAATGATGAAAACGGAGATATATTGCCAAGCCCATTGCCAAATCCATTTTTGACAGGTTCGCGAACCATTACGGCAATGGTTGAGAATCAATTAAATTCAACGTGCATTTCCCAAACAACCTTTGATTTTATTGTACATCCAAAACCTGAATTTGAATTGGATGAAACTGATATTGTTTGTTTAAACATTTTACCTAAGCAACTTAGTGTTTTTAGTCCAAAAGAAACAAATTACACTTTTTTATGGATAGATGCCAATGGAACTGAAGTTGGAAATCAACCATCCGTTGAAATAACAAAAGGAGGAATATATTCGGTTGTTGCAACTTCCATAAACGGATGCAAATCATTTTCTCAAGATATTGAAGTGTTTGAATCAAATATTGCTGTTTTAAACATTGGACAAATTAAAATTACCGATGATTCCGAGAATAACATCATCTCTATTGAAACGCACCAACTAGGAATTGGGGATTATGAATTTGCAATTCAAAAAGCAGGGGAATCCATTGGGTTTTATCAAGATGAACCAATATTTGAAAATGTGGGCTCAGGTATTTATTCGGTGTATGTAAATGATAAAAATAATTGCGGAACCATTAATATTGATGTTTCTGTAATCGGATATCCAAAGTTTTTCACGCCCAATAATGATGGATATAATGATAATTGGAATGTAATTGGGGTCAATTCCCATTTTTATCCAAAATCTTTAATTTATATTTTTAATAGATTTGGAAAATTAGTTACAACGGTTGATCCGTCAAGCAATGGTTGGGATGGTTTCTATAAAGGTGTCCCGCTTCCATCTTCAGATTATTGGTTTACAGTGGAATTAATAGATAGCTCTGGAAGCAGAAAAGTAAGAAAAGGTCATTTTAGTTTGATAAGAAAATAATTTCAAAATTGTATCTTATCGATTTTGTAAAAACACAAAATGACACTAAAATTTATGTAAAGCCATCCCTTAATTATTTATATATGTACTGCCGGAAATAGCACAAGCCATTTCGGCAGAACAATTGGGTTTGGAGCATAGCTTATTCTTTGCTGCTGCACCTGTAATAAATGATACATTCGGTGACCCTAAAAACAATCTGATGATCTATGCAGCTGTTAATGGAGATCAAATAGTAGAGACTTTTAGTCGTTTGGAGATGCGATTGACCAAACCTGCGTTTATTAATAACGAATTACTTCCCAAAAACACCTATCTCTATGGGTTTGTCAGTTTTAAACCCAACAGAACACTCATCCATATCACCAATATCAATCATAAACCTGCCAGTTTAATCGCAGATGATCTACAAGATGGTAATGAAGGCATTTATGTTGTCAATAATTTTCAATCGGAAGCTTCCAAAGCTGTGGTTGACGATGCCATTGATGAAATCAATATTCCCAGTGTTCCTTCAATAGGAGTTCTTAAAAAAGTATTTCAGCGTTCCAATAAGAATGTCAAAGTAACCATCACCAACAATTATCAACTTTTATTAAAAGCGAAAGCTTCGACTACCAATTAAATAAAATCACTTATGAAAACAACATTCACATTCATCATATGCACTTTTAGCATAATATTGCATGCTCAAAACATTGAAAAATTAGACACAATTTATGCAAATGACACGAAAACAGTATCACTCTTTTTTCCAAAACCAATACGTCAAGGTATTGTAGGAAAATCTCATTTTGTGTTTTCTTATAATAAAGAAATAGCTCAATATTTTGGTCTGTTGCAAGCTACTCCCGGAGTGAAAAGTAATCTATTAGCAATCACTACTAATGGTCAAGTTTATTCCTATATTCTAAAATATGCAGACACCCTTCAGAAACTAAATTACTTTATTTCTGAACAGGAAAGTATCGGAAATGAAAAACCAAGTTCTAATTTTTTAAGTACTGGTGAAAAAACTCCATCAGCCATTGATACCTTAATTTCAGATCAGTTTATGGTTTATAAAGAAACCTGCTCTGAATTACTGGTGAATTCCAAGAAAAAAATAATCCGCTCTAAAAGAAAGAATCAAATTAGGTTATCAGTAAAAAATAGTGCCTATAAAAATAATGCCCTATATTTTTCAATAGAAATTGAAAACAAATCCACTATTGATTATGACGTGAATTTTTTACGCTTTTTCATTTCTAACAGTGATGGCCTTAAGAAAAAATCTTCTCAAACCATTTCTAAGAACCCCCTATTTACTTATTTACAACCCCGCAAAATAAAAGCGAAAACCAAAAGTGAATTTATGGTAGTTTTCTCAAAATTCACCATTGATAATCATAAAAAAATGATCGTTGAACTTAATGAGGCAAATGGAGAAAGAAATATAAAATTAAAAATAGCTGGGGGGCAATGTCATTAAGTTAAGGAATAATTAAATAAAAACCATTGGGTTACGAACCAAAAATTGGTTCTTTGTAATTGCAAAAAAACCTAACCCAATGA
>PHDE01000068.1 GCA_002842505.1 Bacteroidetes bacterium HGW-Bacteroidetes-3
TTTCGCATTTCCGACATTATGTTTGAAGGCACTGCCGAAGAATTGCAGCAAACGAAAGTAACGCAGCCCGCCATATTTCTGCATTCTGTAATTTTGGCAAAAACCTTGGGAAATGATTTTAAGCCTGAAATGGTGGCCGGACATTCTTTAGGGGAATTTTCAGCCTTGGTGGCCAATGGGGTTTTGTCTTTTGAGGACGGACTTAAATTGGTTTCAAAAAGAGCCTTGGCCATGCAAAAAGCTTGTGAAATGCAAGAATCTACCATGGCAGCCGTTTTGGGTTTGGAGGATGTTATTGTTGAAGAAGTGTGCGAAAGTATTGACGGCATTGTGGTTGCGGCAAATTACAATTGTCCAGGCCAACTGGTTATTTCTGGAGAACTGGAAGCCATTGATAAAGCTTGTGCGGCGATGATTGAAAAAGGGGCAAAGCGCGCCATAAAATTACCTGTTGGCGGTGCTTTTCACTCTCCTTTAATGGAGCCTGCAAGGGAAGAATTGGCTGAAGCCATTAACCATACCATTTTTCATAAACCCATTTGTCCGGTTTACCAGAATGTTGTCGCAAAAGCAGTTATAAATCCTACAGAAATTAAAGAAAATTTAATTGTTCAATTAACGGCACCTGTTCGCTGGACACAAACCATCCAACAAATGATTGCCGATGATGCAACAGAATTTATTGAAGTAGGTCCGGGAAAAGTGTTGCAGGGATTGGTGCGAAAAATAGACAGAACCGTTTTAGCCGGCAGCGCGGTGTAGGGGGGCTTTTAATGTTTTAGCCTTCTCACTAAATCTTCCAAACCGTTTAACTGAATTTCATAAACCAAATGCATCATTTCTCCAAGTTTACCTTGCGGAAACCCTTTATTGCGATACCAAACCAAATAAAATTCAGGCAAATCGATTAAATATTTCCCTTTGTATTTTCCGAAGGGCATTTTGGTGTTTGCCAGTTGCTCCAGCAAATGTTGCTGGTTATTTTCCATCAACAAAATCTTGCAAATAGCTGAATCTTTCCGTGAGTTTTCTGTTTTCGGTCATTTTGGCTCTTTGAAGCACACCGTCTTGATCATTATTGAAAAAAGCCGGAATCACGTGTTTTGCAAATTGTTCCCCAAAACCTTCTGAAGCGTCTTTTGGCAATTCACAAGGCAAATTATCAACAGCCATAACGGCAATTGCATCTTTATCCCTGAAATTCACTTCCTGTTCGCTTTTTGGATTGTAGCCATAAATTGGATCTTCAATAGTGGAAGAACGAATGGTGGAAGCTACCGGTCCGTCTACGTCACAACTGATATCGGCCACCACTTTTATGTTAAAATCGGGGGATTTTGCATCTTCTTTCGTAAAAATATAAGGTGCGCCAACACCGTAAAAATGGCCGACGATGTACAAATTTGCCACTTTGGCAAAACGCATAAAATTGCTTTCATAAGCTTGCGGATTTTTAAAAAAGTCATTCTCATCCTTAACAATTCCGTCTTTTCTTTTATTGTAATCCAATACATCTATTTGTACATAAACTGGTTCTTCAAAAGTTTGCGTTAAAAATTCATCAACCGTAACTTCCCGCATTTGCATCCCATCCAGCATTTCTTTAGCGCCGTTTCCTACCCTTCCTTTCCCGGTTAAAACCACTTTAATGGCAGGCAGTTTTAATTTTTTAAGCTCAGAAATCAACATTTTTTTATCGTGCAATTCTTCCCCTTTAGGCAAATTGAATAACTTAAATTTTAACCCATAAGTTCTAAAAGCGTTGTAGGCACCAACAAAACCGGCATACACGCCAAAAGCCACCAACCTAACATTATTTTTGTCGACGATGGTTTCATGGTCATACAATTCAATATTTTTATCCAATATTGCCTTCAATAAATCGCGATTGTATTTTTGTTTTTTGATGGTGTGTGAAAAGAAAAAATATTTTTTATTCGGAATTAAATGATCAATAGGAACTTCTTTTACGCCCAATAAAACATCACAATCAGACACCTCCTTAAAAACCCCAATCCCCTCATTTCTATAGTCTTCATCAGAAAAAAAACGGGAATCGGAACTTTCAACTTTAATTTCCATTTGTGGATATATTTTTAAAAGTTCAGCACATTTTTTTGGGGACAATACAACCCTTCTGTCGGGCGGATTTTTTCGTTCTTTAAGGATTCCTAGCTTCATCATGTAAATTGGTATAAGTTTTGCTTCAAAGATATCAGGAATTAAAGGATATTGCAAACAATAATCTGATTGAATTTTTATACATTTGCATTCTTTAAAGAATTTGGTTCTTTGATTTATTGGGGACGACTGGTTTTGACTGCAAGGTCAATTAAGGTATAAGCATGTCGAGTAATGAAATAGCACTCGTAAATCTCAATTTCAAAAATTTAAACGGCGAAGATAACTACGCTTTAGCTGCTTAATCCGAATTACAGTAGGATGAGCCTTGTCGCACTAGGTGCGAAAGCTGAATGTCTCTTGAAAGCCTTGGTTAGCGGCGGTCAATATAGAGGCATCGTAAAAGTTAACATAGATTTGTCATTGTTTCGCTGGCATTTCGAAACTTAAGAAACTAAGCTTAAAGTGGGCAGTTTTCGGTCAGCTTTAAGTCGAAAACCAAACGAAAAATAAGCATGTAGAAAGTATTTTGGTTGCTTGTTTGGACCCGGGTTCGATTCCCGGCGTCTCCACTATTTATTTTCCTTTTATTTTACTCCACCACAATTACTGTTGAATCTTTAATTAAATTTTCTGATTTAGTGGTTATTCTTGTTTTCCCTTTATGATAATCGGAGCCAAAAATAATCATGGCTTTTCCGTAAAACAACTTTACATAATTAGATTTAAATGGCTCGAAAGATTGTGTATTTCCATTCCAAACTCCTTCAATATGGCCTTTTCGCAAAAGCTCAGGTCGCATATTTTCATTGATGTTTGCATCTTGCTTGTATTATGCTCATTTAATATCACTTAAAATTAATCGTTCAGCAAGCATTGTAAATTTGCTGACCAAATTTACTTTTATAATTTAAAACATGGCTAAAATACATTTCTTTTATCAAAAAACAAACCAGTACATACCAGTTTGTTTTTAGAAAATTTATTTTACATTTGTCCTATGGGTTTGATATCAATAAAAGAAAATTTAGGCATTCCTAAATACCGACAAATTGTTGATTCTATAGAAAAAGCAATTCTTGAAGGTACTTTAAAAAAAGGAGACAAACTGCCGTCCGTCAACGGCATACGAAATAAATTTTCACTTTCAAGAGACACGGCCTTAAAGGCTTTCAACGAATTAAAAGCACGTGGAATTGTGCAGTCTATTGCGGGAAAAGGCTATTATATAAAAAGTGAAAATGTGGAAATTTCACAAAAAGTTTTTTTGTTGTTTGATGAGTTAAATTCTTTTAAGGAAGATTTGTACAATTCATTTTTAAGCAGCCTTGGCAACGATATTCAAGTGGACATATACTTTCATCATTTTAATTTTGATATGTTCAGCAAATTAATTTACGACAATATTGGCAATTACAACTATTATGTGATTATGCCGGCCAACTTAAAAAACACAGATAAAATCATTGAAAAATTACCGCAGGAAAGCGTTTTTATTTTAGACCAAACACATCCTGAATTATCCCAATATGCTGGGATTTACCAGAATTTTGAAAAAGACATTAAGGCCGGACTTACAAATTGCTTAGCGCTTTTGAAAAAATATTCAACACTGATTTTGCTTTTTCAAGAAGAAAAACAGCCCCAAAAAATGTTAAAAGGATTTAAAGAATTTTGTAAAATAACAAAGTTTGATCACGAAATTATAAGTTCTTTTCAAAATAGAATTCCTAAAATTAGAGAAGTATATCTGATTCCGGACGACAGAAATTTAATCCTGATTCTCAAAAAAATAAAAGAAGAAAAACTGAAACTTGGTAGTGAAATTGGCATTATTTCATACAACGACACCTTGTTAAAAGAAATTGTTGAAGGTGGAATTACAACCATTTCAACAGATTTTAATAAAATGGGAGTGCGTTTGGCGCAAATGATTCTCAATAAAGAACCCATAAAAATTGAAAACATCAGTACTTTAATTGTGAGAAATTCCTTATAACAAATAATTTAAATTTACAATGAACACACCTTTAATAAATCATATAAAATCAAGTTTTTTGGAGATTTTTAACGTGGAACCAGTAATGATTTTTTCTCCGGGACGCATCAATATTATTGGAGAACATACCGATTACAATGATGGTTTTGTTTTTCCTGCTGCCATAAACAAAGGCATTGTTACCGCCATTCAAAAAAATACTGCTGAATTTTGCACTGCTGTTGCAGCCGACGTTAACGAAATTTTTGAATTTTCTTTAAATAATATTCAATCCATTCCAAGTGGCGGGTGGAGAAACTACGTTTTGGGCGTAGTCGCTGAAATTCAGAAAAAAGGAATAAATCTCAAGCCTTTTAATGTTGTTTTTGGCGGAGATATTCCCGTTGGCGCCGGATTGTCATCTTCCGCAGCTTTAGAAAACAGCCTTGTTTATGGGTTAAATGAGCTTTTTGGTTTTGGCCTTTCAAAAAAAGAAATGATATTAATTTCCCAAAAAGCAGAGCACAATTACGTGGGTGTTCGCTGCGGCATTATGGACCAATATGCCAGTATGTTTGGAAAGGGAAACAGTGCTTTGTTTTTGGATTGTCGAACTATTGAAGCCAAAGAAATTTACATTGATTTAAAAGAATATGAACTGCTGCTGATTAATACCAACGTAAAACATAGTTTAAGCGAAAGCGCCTATAACAACAGGCGTTCCGTTTGCGAAAAAGTAGCTTCGTTGCTTAATATTCCAGCATTAAGAGACGCTTCCGAAGAAAGCCTGTTAAACATAAAATCAAAAATTTCGGCAGAAGATTACCAGAAAGCACTATTCGTCATCCAAGAAAATAAGCGCGTTGAAAAAGCAGCAGAAACGCTAAAAAACAATGATATTTTAGCGCTGGGAAAATTATTGTATGAATCTCATAACGGACTTCAAAATCAGTACAAAGTAAGTTGTGATGAATTGGATTTTTTAGTGAACAAAGCGAAGGAAAATCCGGATGTTTTAGGAGCAAGAATGATGGGCGGTGGTTTTGGCGGCTGCACTATTAACATCATTAAAAAAACGGCCATAGCCTCATTTTCAAAGGAAATTTCATTGCTGTATAAAGAAAAATTTAAAATGGAATGTTCTATTTATAATATTGAACTATCCGAAGGAACCCATATAATTGGCTAAAATATTCAACAATAAGAAATCAAAAAACAGTCCTAGACTTGCAAGATTATTCGCAAAAACTTTGCCTCATTCGTTAAATATAAGATCAAACTTAAAAAATTTCATAAATAATGACAACTTCAATTTCCATTTTTCAGAAAAAATTTTCGAAAAAATTTAGCGGTTATTCAATGGCAATATTGCTTGCTTTTCTTTTAAGTTTTGCAAATTCCAATGCCCAAAATGCATCAGCTAAAGGCGATGTTTTTGTTGACGGGAACGGAATGATGAGATGGGGTAAAACCAAAGAAGAAGTTCAGGGTTTTGGGGTAAATTATACGGTGCCTTTTGCCCACGCCTACCGTTCAGCAAAGTGTATGGGCATTGACCCAAAAAAGGCAATTGACAATGACATTTACCATTTTTCCAGATTAGGATTTGACCTGTATCGTATCCACGTTTGGGATACAGAAATTAGCGATACGCTAGGAAATTTGATAGAAAATGAACATTTGGACACGTTTGATTACCTGTTGAAAAAATTAAAGGACAAGCAGATTAATTTTGTGATTACGCCTATTGCGTTTTGGGGAAATGGTTGGCCGGAACCCGATGAAGACGCTCCAGGTTTTTCTCATAAATACGGCAAAAATGATTGCCTCACAAATGCAGATGCCATTAAAGCGCAACAAAATTATTTGTATCAGTTTTTAAATCACGTGAATCCGTATACAGGAGTTGCCTACAAAAATGAACCCAACATTATCGCTTTTGAAGTCAGCAATGAACCGCATCATCGCGGAGAAGCCGAAACTGTCACAAAATTTGTGAAAGGAATGACAGACGCTATGCGAAAAACAGGAACCAAGAAACCGATTTTTTATAACATTAGCCACGCCGTTCATTTCACAGACGCTTATTTTAATGGGGGAATTCAAGGCGGCACATTTCAATGGTATCCAACCGGTTTGGGTTATCAAAGAGAACTGTCCGGAAATCTATTGCCAAATGTTGATAGTTACGCCATTCCTTTTGAAGAAAACATTAAAAAACATAACGGCGCCAAATTGGTGTACGAATTTGATGCTGCCGATGTGGGAAAATCCTATATTTATCCGGCTATGGCAAGAAGTTTTAGGGAAGCCGGCATTCAAATTGCAACACACTTTGCCTACGACCCAACCTATTTGGCCTATGCAAATACCGAATACAACACGCATTATATGAATTTGGTTTACACCCCTCAAAAGGCTCTAAGCTTGATGATTTCTTCTGAAGTATTTCACCAAATACCGATGTATAAAAACTTTGGAAAATACCCTAAAAACACTTCTTTTGATAATTTTAAGGTTGATTATCAAAATGACCTTGCCGAGTACAATGCCGAAAATAAATTTATTTACACAAATTGCACCTTTTCAAAACCTGTAAATGAAAATAAACTGACGCAAATTGCAGGATTTGGAAATTCTGAAGTTGTTAAATACGAAGGAAAAGGCGCTTATTTTTTAGATAAATTAAGCAAAGGCCTTTGGCGTTTAGAAGTAATGCCCGATGCAATTTGGGTTGAAGATCCATTTGGTCATAACAGTCCGAAAAAAACGGTTGGCGTTGTAAATTGGGAAGCCTGGAAAATGACTGTCGGCTTAAAAGATTTAGGGACAAATTTTACTGTTGAAGCCATAAATGATGAAAATAATTTTTCGACCAAAGTAAATGAAACCTCATTTTCCATCATGCCCGGAACGTATATTTTAAGCAAAAAAGGAACTTCAAAAAAATGGTCGCCCAACGATGATTGGAAAAACAACAAATTAAAAGATTTTTACGCTCCAAAAAGCACCGTAACAAAAACATATTTAAAACACAGTCCGATTAAAGAAATTTCGGAAACCTCTGCACTGGAAATTACTGCCCAAATAGTGGCTGTGCAAACGCCCGAAGAAGTTGAATTATGGATTTATAGTGGCTTCAAAAGAGAAATTCTTAAAATGAAAAGGAATAATGGTTACAATTATACGGCCGCAGTTCCTGTAGAAATGGTTAAAAAAGGATTTTTGAGCTATAACATTATTGTAAAAGAAAAAAGCAAATCAATAACTTTTCCTGCAAATTTAGAAGGCAAACCAACTGATTGGGATTATTATGACAGAAGCACTTATGAAATTAGCGTGGTTTCCGCTTCAAATCCAATTTATCTTTTCAATGCTAAAAAAGATGCCGATTTATTGGTTAAAGAGTGGCGTAATACGTTCAAACTTGCACCTACTGAAAAACCGGATGAAGCTGAATACCAAATGAATATTGAAAAACTCTTTGTGCCAGATATTGAAAACCTAGCTGCAAAACCGCTCTATGATTATAGTTTCAAACAATTCATTCTCGACAAAATTGAAGGAAGAAAAGGGGATTTGACTTCAAAAAAGCATCTTGTTTTTTACGGTAGGGCGCTAAATGACAAACCTTGCAAGCTTCAAATTGCGTTGGTAATGACTGATGGAGCTTCATTTGGAGCGCTCATAGAAATTGGAACTGAACTAAAATATTATAAACTTTCGCTAAAAGATTTAAAATCAGTAAAAACCGTAACGCTTCCAAGACCGTATCCGAGCTTTTTGCCTTATTATTTGGAACATAGCATCAATTCAAATTTTGACATTGAGAAAATAGAAAGCATCCAATTTTCAATCGGCCCAGACATTGCTAAAAATGAGTTGGAAGAAAATAACGGAATAGGGATCATTAGTGTTTGGTTGGAATAATAACCTTGCTCACTATTAATTTTAATGCCAATAGCAAAATTGGCAAAACGTTTGCTTTAAAAAAAATTAAGAAGTTTCCAAATTTTGGCTTTATTTAAAAATTTAACATATATTCTTATAATAAAAATAAAATTTTTCAGTTATTTGTTAAGTCGGAAATTTCTGGCAAATTAAAAAGTATCATTTAAACCCTCTTAATGTTACTTTTTTATACATTAACTAAAACCCATACCCCATGAAAAACTACCTTTTAACAGTGATGTTTTTGGCGTTAAGCCTCACTATTTACAGCCAGACGCTTGAAGAAACCACAAATTGGATAGAAGAAAATGCTACTGCTCCAAACAGTATGTTCACTAACACTATTTTTTACGACATCCAAAGCCACAAACTGCTTTTATGCAAAAATTACGCTGCCCCTTTTAAATTCAGGAAAATTACCGAGATAGATCCGGCCCAAGTGAGCAGCATAAGTTTGGATGAAAATTCTAAAAATAGTGGATTAAGAAGTATTGTTCTTAATTTAAAAGATGGAGCATCAAATACTAGAACTTATTTGGCAAATTATAATTCCACCGTTTCTAAGTCCAATAAAATAGAGGAAAAACAAATGGCTTCAATTCCAATTTTAGCTGAAGGAAACTTAGACCATGCAAAAAAGATAAAGCTGGCCTATATCAATTTATTCCAGCAACTCGGCATAAATGTTAAAGATGGGGATACTTTTTAATTTTTAGGATAAAATCTTAAAATAATAGCGATTCAAATTTGGCTTAAAATAAGGGCGTTCCCGCTGAAAAAGCGGGAACGCTTTTTCATTGCAATCTATCATCCTAATATTTGCAAAAGGGTTTAATACGTGTATAATTAACTAGCAACCAAGTGAAAAATAATTTTTGAAATAATGAATGTTGACTATTTTCAACTACTTATTACCCTATTTCTCAAAAGGATGTTTCGCAAGTGGTTTTAAAACAAATGGATGGTAATCTCCTTTTGGGCCGATGGGTTTTGCGTGGCGAATACTGTGCACTATTTCAATGGCCTGGCGAGGCGCTTCGAGTCCGTAACCTTTGCCAGCTATTATTTCCTGATAAGAAACAGTGTGCAAATCGGTAAATCCGCCGCTGAATTCTAACTCTTCACCTTCAATGGTGATAGAGCGGTAGGTAGTTTGTCCCTTGGCTTTAACAGCATCGGGCAACACTTCATAATTGGTGGATAAAAACCAACGTACTCGAGCTTTTTCAAATTCCAAGTAACCTGCAGAACGATCGTGCGTGTTGATGTGCACAATATTTTGTTTGAGGCCGCCAAAAATCCACGAAAGCATATCAAAAAAGTGAACGCCTATGTTGGTGGCAATGCCGCCCGATTTTGAAATGTCGCCTTTCCAGGAAGTGTAATACCAATGTCCGCGCGAAGTTAAATAGGTTAAATCCACATCGTAGATCTTGTCTTTTGGTCCAGCTGCTATTTTTTCCCTTAAAGCAATAATGCTAGGATGAACCCTTAATTGCAATATATTGTATACTTTTTTACCTGTTTCTTTTTCTATATTGGACAAGGCATCAATATTCCATGGATTGAGCACCAAGGGTTTTTCGCAAATGGCATCGGCACCCTGACGTAATGCAAAGCGGATGTGCGCATCGTGCAAATAATTTGGCGTGCAAATGCTCACATAGTCCAGTTGGGTGTTTTTCTCAAATTTCAGCTTGGAAATATGCCGGTCGAAACGTTCGAATTCCGTAAAGAAATCTGCGTTTGGGAAATAACTGTCGATAATGCCTACGCTGTCGAATTTATCTAAAGCCGCGATTAAAGTGTTGTTGGTTTCTTTAATGGCTTTCATGTGTCGTGGCGCTATGTAGCCACTTGCTCCTATAAGTGCGAAATTTTTCATGTCTTTTAATGTCTTGCAGTCGTGCAGTCGTGCTGTTCTTTTTTGTCGTGCGGTTGTGCAGTCGTGCTGTTCTTTATATTATTTTCTATTTCGTCATTGCGAGGCTTTTGAAAAAAGCTGTGGCAATCTGTTTGTTATTATGTCTTTATGCCTATTGAACGGATTATTTACCAACTAACATGAGCTTATAATGATTTATTAATTTTAATTGTCACCTAATAACAAACTTTAAAACTCATTTTTATATTTCTTTTCTTTTTCCATTGATAAAAAAAGTTACAAAAAAATCATAGGACGGTTTTTCTTAATTTTGTTTTCAAATTATGTTTAGAACGTATTTTTAATACTTTGAGCTTTGAGCTTTCACCTTTGAGCCTTTAACTTTTAACTTTTTTAAATTCCCCCTTCGGGGGCTAGGGGGCTTTACAACTTTCCATGAACCTTACAAGTCAAAACGCCCTTTACGTCATAAATTACGCCATTTTTTTTGAGGTATTTTTGTAAATCCATCGTCAGAAATTCTTTGTGTGATACCGCCAAAACGATGGCATCAAAATTGGTTTTTGGTACTATATTTTTTGTTGTTAATCCGTACTCACGTAAAACTTCTACCGGATTTGCCCAAGGATCGTAAACGGTGACTTCGGTGCCAAAATCTTCCAGGTTTTTAATGACATCCACCACTTTGGTGTTTCGCACATCCGGACAGTTTTCTTTGAAAGTAATGCCCAATACCAAAATTTTGGCATTTTTAATTTCTAGGTCGTTTTTTACAAATAGCTTAATCACTTCGGAAGCCACATAATGGCCCATGCTGTCGTTTACCCTTCTTCCTGCCAGAATAATTTCGGGATGGTAACCGACTTCCTGCGCTTTTTGTGCCAAATAATAAGGATCAACGCCTATACAATGTCCGCCCACCAATCCCGGCTTAAAAGGCAGAAAATTCCATTTTGTCCCGGCGGCTTCCAATACGGCCTGTGTGTCTATATGCAATAAATTGAAAATTTTAGCCAATTCGTTCACAAAAGCAATGTTGATGTCGCGTTGTGAATTTTCAATCACTTTTGCGGCTTCGGCCACTTTTATGGAAGGCGCTAAATGTGTGCCTGCCGTGATGACGCTTTTGTACAATTCGTTTACTTTGATGCCAATTTCTGGGATAGAACCCGAGGTGACTTTCAATATTTTTTCAACCGTATGTTCTTTATCGCCCGGATTGATGCGTTCGGGAGAATAGCCTGCGAAAAAGTCGATATTGTAAGTGAGTTTTGACATTTTCTCAATGATAGGAATGCACACTTCTTCCGTAGCGCCGGGATATACGGTGGATTCATAAATAACGATATCGCCCTTTTTCAGCACTTTACCCACCGTTTCGCTTGATTTCACCAATGGCGTAAGGTCGGGTTTGTTTTGCTTGTCTACCGGCGTTGGAACCGTGACGATGAAATAGTTGCAATTGGCTATATCGGAAATATCTGAGGAGCAATAAAGACCCACCCTTGGTCCCTCCAAAGGAGGGGAATTGAGCGAGGCATTTATTGGGTTTTTGGTTACCAAAACTGCTTTTAACAATTCTTCGGAAACTTCCAAAGTGCTGTCGGCTCCATTTTTTAGTGCCACAACGCGTTGTTTGTTGATGTCGAAGCCCACTACTGGATATTTTGTGGCAAACAATCGTGCCAGTGGCAATCCGACGTATCCTAAACCTATTATTGCTATTTTTATGCTCATTGTATTTTTTATTGTGCAGTCGTGCGGTCTTGCAGTCGTGCGGTCTTTTTTTTTAAATAATCAATTTTTAATTTGTCTTTTAAAGTAAAATCTCTTCGATATTATCGCGATGTATGACTTTAAACTGACTTTCCGGATAATTTTCCAAAAATAATTTTGGCACTTTAAATTTTGCATTCGGTTGCCATTTGAATTCAAAAGCAGTTATTTGTCCGTCACTTTCTTCTATACAATCAATTTCTTTTTGTTCTTTGGTTCGCCAATACCAAGTATTTGTCCATTTTTGATGGTAATGCAAATATTTCATCCGTTCGGAAAAAACAAAATTTTCCCATAATGCGCCAATATCTTGTCTGAACTCAAGTTGGTTAAAATTAGCAATTAATGCATTTCGGATACCGTTATCATAAAAATATATTTTTCTGCTTTTTTTCAATTCTGAACGGAGGTTCCTGCTAAAAGAACCAACGCGATATACAATAAAAGTTTGCTCCAGCAAAACAATATATTTTTCGACTGTTTTAGCATCCAAGCCACACAATTTCGATAATTCATTGTATGAAACCTGTGACCCGACCTGAAATGCAAGTCCTTGTAACAATTTAATGAGTCCTTCCGGTTTTTTTATTTGCTCTAATAAAAGGACATCTTTGTACAAATAGCTGTTTGACAACTGTTTAAGAATTTCCTTTTCAACGCCAACATTATTTATCACATCGGGATAGTAACCGAAAACCATTCGGTGCGGTAACATTCTCTTTTCTTCAAGTAATCCGTGGTGTGCTACCATTTCTCCAAAGGAAATTGGATACATTTTGTATTCCCATTTGCGGCCAGTTAATGGTTCATTAACCTGATTTGCCAACTCAAAAGCAGAACTTCCTGTGGCTACCAACTGCACCTCTGGTATTTGATCCGTAATCAATTTCATACGCAAACCGATATCTTTTATACGTTGTGCTTCATCAATCAGTATTATTTTCTTATTTCCAAAAATAGCTTTTAATCGTGTCGCTGAAATTGTTTCAAACAGTGTCTGTACATCTAATTCGTCGCCATTTAACCACAATACATCTGGTGAGTTGCCAAACAACGTTTTTAACAAAGTTGTTTTGCCTACTTGTCTTGCTCCCAATAAAATAATTGCTTTGCCCTTATTGAGCCGATTTTTTATTGTTTTTTCAAGTATTCTCTCAATCATAATTGGTAAATTATAATTCAAATTCACAACTTTTACGGATTTGAATCCTCAAAAATAGCAACTTTTACGGATTTGAATCCTTAAAAAGTAATTTATTTCTAATTTTAAAGTTAATTATTGGTATTTTTATTTGTACTTTCACTTTTATTCTCTCTTTTTTGTCTTGCAATCGTGCGGTCACGTCTTCTAGGGATTTTGTTCCCATTTGCCCATTGACTGTTTTAGCTTTTAAATATTTAGTTTTTCAATTATTTCTTGGGCATTTAAAGTCATCTTTGAGAAAGCAAACCATTTTTTTCCAAGATCTTTCAATGAAGCACCCAAATGATAAACGGTGTGCTGGTCAATAATTAAAAATCGGTCGTGAGATTTTTTAAAAATTTTAATATCAACCGAATTGTACTGCATATTGTGTTTTTCAAGATCACATTTTAATTGCTCGTCAACTTTATTGGTATAAATAGTCGCTTGTACTTTACTGTTTCTTTTTGTCAAAAGCATTAAAACGCTCTCATCTAAGTAATTATCAATCAGTATCACTGATTTTTTTGCTGATTTTATGATTCCCGAAACAAAGTGATAGGCGTCAAATATTTGTCCGTCATAAAAAATCCCTTCATTTGGCGGCAAATTTGTTTTGATTAGGAAATCAAAATCGCTATTTTTTATTTCTAGGGTATTTACCTTTCTCTCAAGCATTTCAACTCTATGGTTAAGCGCATATCCCTTCAACAAATAGTCCTTTAAGACTTGGTTTGCCCAAATGCGAAAATGGGTTCCCGTTTTTGATTTTACTCTGTATCCCACAGATATAATCACATCCAGATTGTATAATTTGGTTTTATATTTTTTACCGTCGGAAGCAGTTGTCAAGGAATACTTGACAACTGCTTCCTTAAGCAATTCACGTTCCTTGAAGATATTATTAATATGTAAACTAATATTTTGTTTAGAGACTATAAATAATTCAACCATTTGGGCTTGTGTTAACCAAACCGTTTCATCCTCCATTCTTACCTCAATATGATGGGAAAGCATATTGGGTTGATAGATGATGATTTCTCCGTTATTCATTTATATTTGGTTATTCTATTTATACTGTATTATTTAATCAGCTGAATTAAAAAAACATATAATCTTCAACATAAAAATATACCTTTCAACTTTTATATTTCCCTAAATACCATTTTACTGTTTTCAGCAAGCCGGTTTCAAAATTTTCATCGGCTTTCCAGCCCAGTTCCTTTTCAATCTTGGTGGCGTCTATGGCATACCTGAAATCGTGGCCGGCGCGATCTTCCACAAAAGTGATCAAGCTTTTGTGTAGCTGGTTTTTCAATGGCGCCAATTCATCCAATATTTCGCATATTTTTTCGGCAATTTTCATATTATTCCGTTCATTTTTGCCACCAATATTGTACACATCGCCGTATTTTCCCTTATGAAACGCCAAGTCCAGCCCTTTACAATGATCCAGCACATACAACCAATCCCTAATGTTTTTTCCTTCGCCATAAATTGGAATTGGTTCTGCTGCCAACGCTTTTCTGATAACGGTTGGAATCAACTTTTCATCGTGCTGTTTTGGCCCGTAATTATTTGAGCAATTGGTGATAATGGTGTTCATTCCATAGGTATGGTGGTAACTTCTCACAATCATATCACTGCCTGCTTTTGACGCACTGTAAGGCGAATTTGGCGCGTAAGGCGTTTGTTCTGTAAACAAGCCGGTATCGCCCAAAGTTCCATAAACCTCATCGGTAGAAACGTGCAAAAACCGACTATTTTCGAGTCCGCTTTTATAAACAAAAGGTTTTTCCATCCAATATTTATAAGCCACATCCAACAAGGTAAAAGTCCCTTTCACATTGGTTTCTATAAAAACATCTGGATTTAAAATTGAATTGTCCACGTGAGATTCCGCCGCCAAATGGAAAACGCCTTTGATAATATGGTGTTGAAAAATGCGCTCCACCAAAGCCCTATCGCAAATATCACCTTTGATAAAAGTGAAATTATTGGCGTTTTTTACCGATTTTAAGTTGTCAGCATCACCTGCATAAGTGAGCAAATCGAGCACCACAATTTGATAATCGGGATATTTGTCAATTAAATATTCCACTAAATTTGATCCTATAAATCCGGCTCCACCTGTTATTAACAGTGATTTCATATTTTGGTATTTTGCTATTTCTGATTTACGAAATGTTCAATTATTAATTTTTTATTTCATTCGTGCGTTTCCTTGCAGGTCGCGCTATACGTTATATCTTTTTTTCCGTTCCACTGCAAAAAAGGATGTCACTTCTATCGCTAACGCCATTAATTTGTAATTTACAACTCACGGACAGCTCCCGAGCTGTCCCTACTTTTGCCAACGAACTCTTTCAACTTTTATAGTCAGTCAGAGACTGAAAAATCACCTCCTCAAAGTCGGGAGACTTTGCGGAGCAGAGCTTTCAACTTTCAACTTTCAACTTTCACCTTTTAGCTTTCAACTTTGAGCTTTCACCTTTCAACTTTCACCTTTCAACTTTCACCTTTCAGCTTTGAGCTTTCAGCTTCTAACTTTAATACACATTCCTTCAAAGAATCTTCCCACTTCGGAATCTCCATTTGAAATTCCTGTTCTATTTTTTCAGTATTCAACAAACTGTATTTTGGTCTTTTTGTTTTGGTTTTAAATGCTGCTGAGGTTATAGGCAAAATTATGCAATTTGATTGTGAAATTTTCATAATTTCCTGCGCAAAATCAAACCAGCTGCACTTGCCTTTATTGGCATAATGATAAATTTGAGTGCCATCATTGTTGATTTTTGGAATTATTTTCAAAATTGCCAACGCCAAATCCTTTGCATAAGTGGGCGATCCAATTTGGTCTAAAACCACCGAAATTTGTTCCTTTTCATTGCTTAATTTCAACATTATTTTTACAAAATTACTGCCAAATTCCGAGTATAACCAGGAAGTTCTTATAATTACTGAATTCTTCGGATTGATTCCCAACAATGCTTTTTCACCCATTAATTTGGAGATTCCATAAGCGTTTTGCGGATTTGTGGCATCGGTTTCCGTATAAGGAATTTCCGAATTTCCATCGAACACATAATCCGTAGAAATATGGATTAATTTTAGGTGGTGCTTTTTGGCTATTTCTCCCAAATTTTTAACCGCCAAATGGTTTACTTTATCTGCCAAATCAAACTCATCTTCCGCTTTATCCACATTCGTGTAAGCGGCACAATTCACAATAACATCGATCTTATTTTTTGAAATAAAGCTTTCTACTTCTTCAAAACTGACAATATTTAAAAGATTTTTATCCGCAAAAAAGAAACTGTAACCCGTGCAATTTGGTGCTAATCCAGCTATTTCCAATCCCAATTGTCCGTTTGCGCCTGTGATTAATACATTCATCTTTTCCTAAATTTTTTCAAACAAATCGGCCTTGTTAAAAGCGGGCTGAACCTTGTCTTTTTCAGAAATAATCAGTTCGCTCAAAGGCAATTTCCAGTCGATTTGCAAATCTGCATCATTAAAAATAATCCCTCTTTCCGATGCTTTATGGTAATAATTATCAACTTTATAGCTAAAAATAGCTTCCTCGCTCAACACCACGTAGCCGTGCGCAAATCCGGCCGGAATAAAAAGCTGGTGTTTGTTTTCGCCGCTCAACTCCACAGCCACATATTGCCCGAACGTTGCGGAACTTTTCCTGATATCCACCGCAATATCCAGCACTTTCCCGGAAATAACGCGCACCAACTTTGATTGCGCAAACGGCGGCAATTGGTAATGCAATCCCCTTAAAACGCCTTTGGTGGATTTAGCCTCGTTGTCCTGACAAAAGTGAATGGATTTTCCCATATATTTTTCAAAAACTTCTTGATTGAAGGATTCAAAAAAGTAACCGCGTTCATCGTTGAAGATTGTTGGTTCACATAAAATGACATCTGGAATGTTTGTTTTTATAAATTTCATTTTGGTATTCGATATTTTTTTGATAACTCCTATTGAATGCTTTTAATCATTCTTCTATATATAAATTGCTATACCTTAGTGTTTTATTGTTATCATTTTCGTTTTGCCTATTGGTTATTCTTTTGTAATTAAAAAAATGTTTAAACTTCAACAATTTCTTCTTTTACTTTTTTTCATTGATAAAAAAAGTAACAAAAAAATCTAGTCTGATGATCTTTTTCTGTAAAATTAGATCATTTTTTTCTCCACATCACCCAGACCGCCTTTGCCCCGCTTCTCCAGCCGCAAGGCTCTTTGGGTTGCTCCGTCGGCCAACGCTAAAAAAATAACCTATTTTAAGACGAAAAACCTCATAGGACGGTTTCTTTGATTTATAATTCACAAAATGTATAGAACTTATTTTATTACTTTAGCCTTTAGCCTTTAAACTTTGAGCTTTCACCTTTAAACTTTTAATATTGAACTTTTTTCCTTTAGCCTTTTTACTTTTAATATTTAATATTTAACTTTTTCCTTCAGCATTTAATCTTTGAGCTTTCTCATTTCAATATTAATTCCCCCTTCGGGGCAATGTCATTAAGTTAAGGAAATATTTGTCATTCCGACAAAGGAGGAGTCACATCAAATAGCATAGCATAATGAGATTCCTCGTACCTCGGAATGA
>PHDE01000069.1 GCA_002842505.1 Bacteroidetes bacterium HGW-Bacteroidetes-3
TTTTGGTGGTAAAAACCACTAAAAAGGATTTTCACTTCAATCCTTAACGCAAAAAAAGACCTATTTAGAACTAGCCTTTATTGTTTATTAAATCCATCAAGTTCACATCATTTCCCAACAAAATTTCGTTCGAATTTACTCTGCCTTCTTCAGTGCCATTTTCTAATTTTAAAACGCCTCTCGGACAAACAGCGGCACAAATTCCGCAACCGACACAAGAAGAACGAACGATGTTTTCGCCTTTTTGCGCATAACTCCGAACATCAATGCCCATTTCGCAATACGTGGTGCAATTTCCGCAGGAAATACATTGTCCGCCATTGGTCGTAATCCTGAATTTTGAAAACAAACGTTGCTGCAATCCTAAAATCGCTGCCATCGGACAACCGAAACGGCACCAAACTCGATTTCCCAATAACGGATAAAATCCAACGCCAATCACGCCGCTAAAAGCTGCGCCAATGGCAAAACCATACCAAGCACGTAATTTATAACTGTCGAAGAACACAATGTTTTGGTTTCCCGAAAAGTAATTTATGGCGATTGAAATAACAATAATAGCCGATAATGAGAGCATGGTAAATTTGGCATCAATATCTAAATCGTTGCGCTTAAAAATGTATAATGCACCTGTAAAAACAACCAAAAAAGCCACAATGCCATAAATAAATTGGTCTTTGGTGATAAAGCTCATTTCGGGATTGTTGGACAAAAACGTAAAAATTACAGCAATGGTCATCACAAATGAAAATACCAATACAGAATGAATCATCCATCGTTCAATTTTCCATGCCTTTTGGGTGGAATTTGACAAATGTCTAAAACTGTCGCCGGCAGTTTCCGCCAATCCGCCGCAACCACAAACCCAAGAACAATACCAGCGTTTTCCGTAGAAGTAAGTCAAAATTGGGGAGATAATAAAAATCATGGCAATTCCAAAAACGAGCATAAACATGCCCAAATTTCCGCCGTTTAGCATATTTGTTAAATGCCAATCTTCAAAGAAATAGTAATTTAAAGGCCACATATTTTTTAAATCTTTTGCAAAATAGGCTTTCTCCGGATTCAATTTTGACAAAATTTCTGGAATCAAAAAGGCAAAACCCAACTGGAAAAACATCACAGAAATGGTGCGAACCAATTGGTACTTGTTGTGGCGGTATTTTAGGATGAATTTGTAGCCCAAACCTAAAATGGCCATCGTATAAAGTGTGCCGTAAACGAACCATTGACTGGCAGGTTTTCCGTTTAAAATTAAACTTAACGGATCAAAAAAGCCAACAATTCCGGAGTTTGAAGCGCCATTTTCACCAAGACCCAAATATTTTGGATACCAATATATAACTATATAAAACGAGGTCAGCAAAATACCGATTACCCAGGCAATTGTCCCTCTGTTGGTCAGTGATTTATGAAAAATACCATTGTTGCTGATGCCTTCCGTACGCGATAAATAAGAGCTTCTTGCATAAATTACAATGCCGCACAAAATGGAAATGACAGAAATTGCCAGCCAAAGCGCTTTGTTTGGAAATGCAACATTGAAAAAAGCCAACGCTAAAATAAAAAGTCCGATAAAACCCAATGCCAATCCTAATTTTTGTCCACCGCTTAACCCATTATTTTGATGAGATGCAACAGAAATATTTTGTGTCGATTTGTCCATAATTAAAGTGCTTTAGCAGTTAAAAAATTAGCTTGAAAAGCCTGTTGGATTTCATTTTCGTACGACGTAAAAAATTCAGGGTCGAAATTGGCCGATTTTAAATTTTTAATGACCTCATCAACAGTTTGATTTTCATTAAGCGCTTTGTCAAAAAATTCGTGACGCATTCTAATTCCGAAAGTATTAATGCCCAAAAACACACGGGTTTCTTTGTGAAACGAAATTCTGATAGCCAATTTACCACAGGAATGTTCCCAATAAAATTGATCTTCATATTCTTTTTTATGCGCCCAAACCCAGCCATAAGTTTGGTACTCAATATCTAAAAATTTGGCAGAATTGAACCAATGTCCCGGATTGTATTGGGTCGGATTTCCAGTCAATGTTTGCGCCAATGCTTCGCCCATCATTCTTCCGGTGTACCAAACCGCTTCAATTGGACGCCGCAAATCAATGCCTTCATGTTGTTCGGCGCAATCGCCAATGGCAAAAATATCTTTTATATTGGTCTCTAAAAAGCGATTTACTTTTACGCCGCGACCCAATGCTATGCCAGAATTTTTAAGAAAATCGATGTTCGGCGAAACGCCGGCTGTTAAACCAACAATGCTGCATTCAATCGTTTCATTTTTATCGGTTATCACAGCTCTTGCGTTACCATTTTCATCAGACAGAATTTTTAGCAAACCTGTTTCCAGACGCAAATCAATATGGTGTTCTATAATGTGTCGGTTAATCATTTGGCTTTCGCCAAAGGGTAAAATGCCATCCCAAAAACTCTTTTCCCGAACTAAAAATGTGACAGGAATATTGCGGGAACGAAGCATTTCTGCCAACTCTATGCCAATTAATCCGCCGCCAACAATCACTGCCCGTTTGCAGGTTGGCGCAAAAGCTTCCAAAGTTTCCAAATCTTGTTTGTGGTATAAGCCGGTAACCCCCTTTAAATCTTGTCCCGACCAGCCAAATTTATTGGGTTTGGAACCTGTTGCAATCACCAATTTATCATAATTTATAATGGTGTCATCGTCTAATATGAGCGCTTTTTCTTCAATGTTTACGCTTTCAACCAATCCATTTATTAAATTGATGTTGTTTTTTTTCCAAAAATCATTCGAATAAGGTTGGGTGTGTTCAAATTTTAAATGCCCCATAAAAACATACATTAACGCTGTTCTGGAAAAGAAAAATTCAGTTTCCGAAGAAATAATGGTGATTTTATGATCGGATTGTTTGCGGATATGGCGTGCGAGCGTAACGCCTGAAATTCCGTTCCCGATGATGACGATATGTTCCATAATTTTTAATTATTTTTTTAATTCCCCCTTATACGAATCCAAAAATCGTTGGAATCTCGGTAATGATTCTTCAATTACATAATTGTCAGTTGGGTTGTTTTTGACATAATTTTGATGTTTTTTACCCGCCAAATAAAATGATTTTAAGGGTTTAATTTCTGTTACTATTTGGCCGTTATAAAACTCTTTTTGATTGAAAAAATCCATGGCTTCTTTAATGGCTTTTTTTTCATTTTCATTTTTATAATAAGCGATTGAACGGTATGAAGAACCTTCATCCGGCCCCTGTTTGTTGAGCGTTGTAGGGTTATGGGACAAGAAAAATACATTTAGCAATTCCCTGAAATTAATTTCATAGGGTTTGTAATATACCAAAACTGATTCTGCATAACCGGTGTCGTTTTTGCCAACTTCTTCATAAGTTGGATTTGGTTTTTCGCCACCCGAAAATCCGGAAACCACGCTGTCAATTCCTTTTACCGACTCAAAAACATACTCAGTGCACCAAAAGCAACCTTCAGAAAAAACAGCGACTTCTTGATTTTTCCCGGGGATTAAAGATACGGAATTAGCCCTGTTTTCTTGTTGGTTTTTGCAACTTATTAAAAGTGCTGTCCCCAATATCAGCGTTGTTATTTTAAAAAATGACTTCATAAATTTTGATTGTTATATGGTGGATTTTAATTCAAATTTAGATTAAATATTGTCTTTTCCTGTCAAGTTACTTTACATATTTTCTATAATATACAATCATATTATCAACGGAATACCCTAATCTTCGTTTCAAATGAATGACCATAAAGTGATATTGCAATTTCCAAACACCATTTTTAAGATACCTTCTTGCGGAAGTAATTATGTATTTGGGGATGACCACAAATTGCTTTTTTTGATACAGGCGTTTTATGATTTCATTGTCTTCATAAATTAGGTAATTTTCATCGTAACAGCCAATTTCATTGAATAACGCTGTTTCAATGAATAAGGATTGATCGCCTCCTCGGCAAGAAATATGGTTTATGCGCGTAAACCATTGGAAAACCAATAAAACAGGATGTTCATCATCAAATTTCATTCTGAAACAACCTGCTTTATTGCCTTTTTCAATTTGTTCAACAATGTGTAAGTCAAAATCTTCTGGCGGAAAACTGTCGCAATGCAAAAAATAAAGGACGTTCCCTGTCGCTATTTTTGCTCCGGCATTAAATTGTTTCGATCTTCCTTTTTCTGATGAAATTAAAATCGCATTTTGGTGCTTTTCCACTTCTTTTTGTGAACCGTCATCACTGCCGCCATCAACAAAAATAATTTCAAAATTGATGGTTTTTGAAATCGAATTTTCTATATGCAACAGAAGTCGATGTATGGCATCGACTTCGTTAAATATTGGGATGATAATGGAAATTTTATTCATTCAAATTCCAGTTGTATTCTTTATAGTTGATTTTTGCTTTTGAATTTATTTTAACGAAACTGTACTCATGTAAAAAATCAATCAAACTTCCTTTTTTGGTGAAATCACCCGAAAACCAATCGAATATGCTTGAACTTTCAATTTTATCAGCCGTAATTACGTTTTTGCTTTTGTCGTTTACAAAACTTTTGGCGGCTTGTTCGAGTTGTTTGTCCAAGGTTTCTTCAAGATATGCTTCATTTAGTAAATTCGGACAAGAAAATGAGGCGCAATTGATGGCAAAATGGATTCTTGGCTCGTCCATTTTTCGAAGAATTTCGTGTTCCACTTCTTCCAGACTATATTTTTTTGTTCCCAAACTAAAAAACTTTTTCCCCCAGGGATCATTAATGTCTTTGATGCTTTTTACGGGATAATTGTTTAAAATTAATTGCACGGTAAACGCATTGTAAACGTTAATCCAATAGGCAAGAATAGCATTTTTTGACCACGATTTTTCTGGCATATTTTTAGCCAAAACGTCTAAATAAGCCTGTAATTCATTTTGTTCTTTTTGAAATCCTTTATAATCTACATTTCCGCTTTTTGAAACATGTTTTTGCAATAAGGCATTCCATTTTGAATGATCGCCATTTTTTATGGCATCATCTGTTTTAATTTTGGTGTTTTGCTTGTTTCCATAAGCTTTCTCCGGAATTCCTTTGGTGGTATTTCCGCAAGAAATTAGCGGTAAAAACAGTAATATGAATAAGAATTTCTTCATGTTTATTTTATTAAATTATATAGAAAACAGACGTTAAAATGGGCAATTCCTGACATATAAACGGATTTTATTTTTTTAGCGGATAAAGCTCTTGTCCGATAAAATCTTTTGGAAAATTGTTTTCGCCCTCAAAACCGATTTCAATATTTTTTCCGTCATTTGGTATGTAATTGGTTTTGAAGACATAATCCCACAGGCTTAAAGAGATCCCAAAATTGACGCCGTATTTATTCGGAATTATTTTGCTATGATGCCAAATATGCATTTTCGGATTGTTGACTATATATTTCAAAAAACCGTAATCCCAGCCCAAATTGGCGTGGTTTAAATGCCCGATGGCAATGGTTATGAAATGCACCACAAACACATCATTCAAATTGAAACCGCCCATTAAAATAATAGGAATATAAAGCATCGATTTGTACACAATTGGCTCCATCCAGTTGTACCTAAAATGTGCCGCAAATCCCATTTCCTTTACGCTGTGGTGGATTTTATGCACTTTCCATAAAGCAGGAATAACGTGCAACAGCCTGTGAATGTTCCATTGCAGAAAATCGGCAATTAAAAAAAATAGCAACAATGCCAAGGGTTTTGGCAATGCTGAAATAGAAAAAAGCTGAACTGAAGCCAGTTTCCAATTAAAAATTGCCAAAATATCATCAATCACTTGCACTGTTACGTTGGATAAAGCAATGAGCAAAATTAAATTTAAAAGAAAAAAATTAAAAAACAGGTAAAATAAATCGAGCCAAAAATCTTTGCGAAAAATAGCCTGATTTTTTCTCCACGGAAAAACAATTTCAAGCAGCCAAACCGTTAAAGAAATGGCCAATAAACCATAAAAATAATTGTCCCATTTAAGTACTAAAATTTCATTTTTTAGGTAATTGAAATAGCCACTATAGGAATTGACTATAATTTCAATATATTTTTCCATGAGTTAGTTGAATTTTTTTTGAAGAATTTTATAATTACTTCGTTTTAAATCTTCAAAAGTATCAATGTCGTTCAATGTTTCCAATAAATAAACCGATTGTGAATTTAAGTCTTTGAGTGTGTCCGCCAAAACGGTTGAAGTTCCCCAATCCTTATTTTTAAAGAGGGAAACGTTCAATTTTTTTAAACCCAATAAATAATAGCCGCCATCTTCGGCCGGACCAATAACAACCTCTTTTTCTCGTAATTTTTGAAATGCATCGTCAATTATTTCTTTTTTCAAATCGAATAAATCACTACCTACAATCATACAATTTTTATAGCCCATGTTAAAAAGAAATTCAAAGGCGCAGTGCATTTTTTCTCCTAAATCTTTTCCGGATTGTAATTTTTTTTGATAAAAATCTTCTGGCCAAATGTCATTTTTGACAATTGTGGTGTCGTAAAAAACAAACTTATCACAAGCCAAAAGCTTGGTTTCTTTCATTGTATGCAACAATAAATGTTTGTAAACTTCCAAGGCTTTCTCGTCGCCAATGGTTTTTGCCAACCTGGTTTTTACTTTTCCCAATTCCGGGTTTCTGGTGAAAATAATCAGCGCATCAGTCTTCATAAATCTTAATTCCCTTTTTTAGATAAACGCTCCATTCTTTATTGTAGGTATGAATTTTATCGGTTTCCTTATTTTGGTTGTCCACCACTTTTCCGCCGTTATTTTTATATTCAAAAATACCGCCGTATAAATTGTAAACATTTTTATAGCCCAATTTAAGCAATTTTTCGCCAATTTTTTCACTTCGTACGCCAATAGAACAATAAACAACAATGTTGGCATTTTTATCTTTTATGACTGAGGTGACCTTTTTTTGGTCAAAATTATCAAAGCCCACAAAAATGGCATTTTCAATATGGCTGACATTAAATTCTTTTGGTTCTCTAGCATCCAAAAACACCAAATTTTTTGTTGATTTTATTTCTTCAACTTTAAGGTAAGGAACGGTTTCATTGTTCAAATTTTTCAACACTTGCGACATTGAGTTTTGTGCCGAAACCACCATTGAAAAAAGGAAACAAAAAAAGTAAAAATAGCTTTTCATTATTGTTTTGTATGATAGTGGAAATTTGTTGCCAACCAGTGCCTAAAGTTTGGATTTTCTAAAATGCCTAAAGTTAAAAAATTTCTTTATTTTACTGATAAAAAGGAAACTGTATTTATCTAAAAGAAAAATTGGCGATTAATGAGAGTGAGCCAATCCAGCCTTCTCCCACTTTTTCACCGCTGGTAATTACATTTATTTCTCTGCCGAAACCAGCAGTTAACCCCACATTCAATTTTTTGGATATGTCATATAAATAACCGCCATTTATCCAAGGCTGAACCACGAAATTATAGGTTGTTCCCTGTGTTGGGTTTGAAGTTTTTACGCCATCTTTCCAGTCGGTCCACATATTCCATCCGTCAATATGCGCCCCGGCAATAAAATTCCCTTTTCGGTAAGGGAAATATTTTACCAGTCCAACGCTTCCTCCAAAACCTGATGCTTTTTCATCATCATTACGGCCGCTAAAATCCTCGCGATCCGCAAAATTTCCGCCAATTCTAAGATGAATGGCTAAATTTTCTTTGATAAATATATTTGAGGTAATTGTGGTGATATAACCAACAGGATAGGCTTGTATTTCTGTGCCGAATTCAATTTTTTTAGGAGTTGAATTACTTTCAGACTGCGCAAAAGCACTTGCTGAAAGTAGGATGATAAAACATATAATTACTATTTTTTTTGGTTCCATAGACATTCATTTAGGTATTATTTAAATTGAAAATTGTTATTGATTAACTATTTCAGAAGAAGAAATTTAAAATTTGTAGCTCAATAAAACGCAAATTATATTTAAAATTATTGAAGGTTTTCTTTACCGAAACTGATCAACCTATTTGCAGACTGAATACCAACGTTTCT
This sequence comes from Bacteroidetes bacterium HGW-Bacteroidetes-3, assembly GCA_002842505.1. GTDB lineage: Bacteria > Bacteroidota > Bacteroidia > Flavobacteriales > Flavobacteriaceae > Lutibacter. The sequence continues at coordinate 8,042 of PHDE01000069.1, forward strand.
GGCTATTAAATTTCCACGTGCATCTATAATCAATAATGTTGGATATCCGAAAACTGCATATTTTTCAACGAATTTTTTTCCTTCTTTAGTTTCAGCGTCAACAGTCACATTGATAAAATTTGCATTGAAATAAGAACCCACTTTTTCATCTTTAAAAGTAGTTTCTTTTAGCTGTTTACAAGGGATGCACCAAGACGCATACACATCTATAAACAATAATTTATCCTGTTTTTTTGCTTCAATAAGCGCCTCCTCCAAAGTTCCCTTAAAAAAACGAATGCCATTTGAATTTAATGATTCAATATTGTCTGCCTTTCTGAAACTATACGATCCGTATATCGACAACAAGGTAATTCCTGCGATGATGATTGTTTTAATGGACATCTTTAAATGGTTTTTAATGTTGAATTGTGTCACTATTATTGGAAAATAGACGCGTAAAACCAACAAACCTGACAATAAAATTTATGGATTAAAAAACATTGTTTGTCAAACAATGCGGAACTTTTAAATGTTGAATTTATAAATACGTCATCCTTAAAATATTTTAGGAGCTTATTGGTTACAACTTTGGTTTTTGTGCTCTAAATTTCCATTATTCCAGTTCCAACACCTTAATCAAATCATTCAATTCCCTAATTATTTTGGTTGGCTTTATTTCCCACGGATCAAAAATGGCGGTCGGATTTCTTTGAACCCAAACCGATCGAAAGCCAGCAGAAATGGAGCCAATAACATCAAAAGGATTTCCTGAAATTAACCAGGCATTTGTTTTGGCCGTATTGGTTTTTTGTAAAAAATAATCATAAACGGCAGGGTTCGGCTTAAATGTTTTAACAGCTTCCACGCTTACAATAGCTTCAAAAAAATGATCAATACCGGCATTTTGAAGCAAGTTTTTAACGGCTGCGGCACTTCCGTTAGAAAATGCAAACAAGCGGCAGTTCGCCGCTTTTAACTTTACCAAACTTTCTTCAACATCCCCAAAAGCCGGCAAAATATTGTATTGGCTCATCAACTCATTTTTATCTTCTTCTGATAGATTGCAATTCAATTGTAAACAGGCAAAATCCAAGGCATTTCTGGTGCATACTGAAAAGTCCGCATAGTTTTGCATCAAACCTCTTCTAAAGGAATATTCCAATTGTTTTGAGCGCCAAGTTTCCATAAATGCTTTCGCTTTATCGCCAACTTTTTTTTGGAGTGCGTCATAAACGCCACCGGTGTCAATTAAAGTGCCGTAAACATCAAATGCCAAGGATATTTTCATCTGTTTGAATATTATTTTTTAGCGGTACAGATGCTGCCTGCCTATCGGTAGGTAAATTCGCCATTAATCATTCTTTTGTGTATCAAAATTTGTAATGCTTGTTTCATTGAAAATAGTATAAGATTAAATTATTGTAACTAATCAGTGCCTAGATAGAGTGCCTAAATTAATTTAATTTTCAACTTAACAACTACCTCAAGACGATACATTTTCTTAATTTTTTCAAAAACGGCTTATTTTTAATATAATTGAAACTGTTTTACTTCGTAAAAGTCTTTTTTTTTAACTTTAAGTACTTCAAACTTTAGGCACTTTAAGTACTGATTAGTTACAAATTATTTTGATTCCTTCAAATTCTTCAGAACCGCAAGCAGCAAAGAAGAAGACAGTCTGGTTTTATAATCGGGATTGATATATTCAAACAGTATTTTTCCTGTTGTGTCAACCACAAAAACTGTAGGAACAGGAAGGAATCCGTCGTTCAAGCCACCCGATTTTTCGCTCAACATAAATCCGTATTTTTCAGGCGATTTAAACGCAATGCCAATGGCTTTGATTAGTGTTCCGTCACTGTCGGCATACAAACTATAAGTCAGTTTGTGCTTTTCATCCGTTAATTTCAAATTTTCCGGAGAATCGGGGCTGATGGCAACAATTTGGTAACCAAGTTCAATAATTTGGTTTTCAATTGTTTGAACTTCTGCCAGTTGCGCATTGCAAAACGGACACCATCCGCCGCGGTAAAACAAAAGAATCGTTGGTTTTTTGCCAATAATGTCTAAAACGGAATGGTCACTTGCATCGGGCGATTTTAATACCGCGTCAGGAATCACTTCACCAATTAACAATGGCGAAATATCTTCGGCTTTTTCCGGTAACTGCGCATAAGATTGTACGCCAATTATTCCCGTTAATACTAATAAAATAAATTGTTTTTTCATGTGTTGGATTTTTTGTTATTTGTGTTTTTAATTTAGTAATAGTCTCTCCTTCAAAGCAGTTATTAAGAAACATTGCAAGTGCAAGTTGTTTTTGGGGCTTCCCATTTAAATTCTTTCACTTGTTTATCAACAGGCGTGTTTGTGATATGATTCACATAATTGCTGATAATTTTTTGGCCAATTCCCACAACCAATTCAAGGATGTTTTTTCGGGTGTAGCCGGCGTCCAAAAACTTAGCGATTTCTTCTTCTGAAGCCCAGCCTCTTTTTTCGGTCAGTAAAACGGCAAACTTCCTCAAAGTTTCCAATTTTTCATCTTTTAACGGCAAATTATTGCGCAATGCTTCAATCATATCATCAGGTAATTTATACATTTTGGCAACGCTTGTATGAATGGCCATGCAATAATGACAAGCGTTGTAGTTGCTCACCGACAGCCAAACAATGTTTTTTTCAATTTGGCTTAGTGACGTGGCATTAAATGAGTCGGCCAAATGCCTGTAAGCTTTCAATAACTCCGGCGATTCTGCCATAATTCCGTATAGATTTGGAATAAATCCGTTTTGTTTTAGCGATAAAGCTAAAATTTCCTTTGACGCTTGGGGAGCAGTTTCTAGCGTATGTAATGTGAATTTTACCATTTTTATTTTTAATTATAAATTCTAAGTATTTGTTTATTGCGGAATAAAAATCAGCGAATTTGCTTTATCGCCACTGAAATAAAATCATGCAGCCTGTTTGCATCCATCGTTTTGGAAGCCACAGAAAATCCCTGCATAATCCCAAGAAAAAAACTGGCTTGTTTTTCCACGTCAGTATCGGCTGGCACTTCTCCTTTTGCAATGGCATTTCTGATCACTTTGGCCATAATCTCATAGATAAAATCGAAGTACAAACCAATTTCGTGTGCAATTTCCTTGTCTTTTGTTCCAATTTCGGCGGCAGTGTTTACCGCTAAACAACCTTTATTACCATCAATGCAGTTTGTTTTTTGAATGGCGTTTTGTAAAAAAAGTTCCAATTCAGCAAGCCCTGCATTTTCCTTCATTAAATCGTAAAAAACGTGCTCTTTCACATATTCTCGGTACTTTTTGATCGATTCAATAAACAAGTTTTTTTTATTCAAAAAAGACGCATAAATTGAAAATTGGTTAATGCCCATTTCCTTTTCAAGCAATCGCACAGAAGTTGCTTCATAACCATTATTCCAAAAAACTTGCATGGCGCTGTTTAGCACAACATCTTCCTTAAAAGCTTTAGTTCTTGCCATTGGTTTTTGTTTTTTACGAAACTAAGCATTCGCTTAGCAATAAACAAATTTTAGTGCCATAGATTGCAATTTTATATGCTTAGATTTATGATAAATACGTTGTTTTTTTTGGCGTTACCGCAAGGGTCGGGTCTTCACTGCTCGCTTTCCGAAAAATCGGGAGAGCTCAAACATGCCGTTCAGCCCCTAACGCAAATTGAATTACGATTTAAGAATTTGGATTTTAGATTTTATGGTTATCTAATGAGAAATTCAATTTAATACGTGAAAGTTCGCATTTAAATTTTGCTTACAAAATCAGGTAAATATTAAAATTTAAGCTTTTTATACCGATTATGTGTTCAATATAGTCCAATAAATTGTACTATTTTCACACTATATCGGCATTATACCAGGGCTGTTTTTGGACTAAATTATAAATCAATTTGGTATTATTTACTTGTTTGCGCTCAAATATTTTCGGTATTTATTGGCAAATGCATTCATTGAGGCATATTGCCCGGCAGTAAACTCATTTTTGCAGTCATTTCTGTAATAGCTCATATAATTGTTAACAGGCGGATTAAAATCATATTTTTTAGCATCAGACAATCCAATATATTCGCATTTATTATTGATTTTTCCGTTTGGATCGGCAGATGTGTCACAAATAAAATCACCTTCTTCAACACAATTGGATCCGTCGGGTTTTTCGCGTGTTGTATTTTCAAACGGACTTTTGCCAAAAGTATGCTGTAATCCAAAAAAATGTCCCATTTCGTGCGCCAAAGTCGATTCATTAAACCAGGCTTTTTCACTGATGAAAGAGGTATTGCATTCAAACAAATTAAAATAGCTCAAAAAATTCTCTTGAATTACATAAGTAAATCCGTTGAGATATTCTCCATGCGGCACAATAAAAATATTTAAGGCATCTTTTTTCTCTAAATTTTTGGTCACAAGTTTGAGAGCGCTCTTTTTACTTTCAATTTCATCTAAATTAATGGTTGAAGGCTCATGTGAAATTATGGGCAACAACTGAAATTGAATGTGAGAAGGAGAGAAAACTTTGTTGAGCTTTTCAATTTTGGCGGCTATTTTAAAAAACTTAGGCGATTTTTTGGAAGTCACAATACAATTTACATTAAAATAGATGGTTTTTTCAATGGGTTTGTTATGCTGATACAAATCTATCAGTTCTTCTTTTCCTTCAGAAGAACAATATTCCGAGGCGCAAAAAGGATGAATTGCCTGGTTGCCTTCTTTATTTTTGCAAGAAAAAATGACAGTTGCAATAAGCAGCATGACAATTATTTTAGGGTTAAAATATTTTGATAAAATCATAAACTGTTAATTTATTACTGATTTGTATCTGATAGATTTGTATCTGGTAAATGGCAATAACTCACTGGGTTTTTAGATTTGGCGAATTCGTAGCCATCTTTCCACCACTGCGTCATTTGCTCCGGATCAAAAATGAGCGGATTTTCGGTTAAATGTGTTGGCGTATAGTAAAAGTTGATATTTACTTTTTTGTTCAACCCAACTAATTTGCCAATAATTACATCCTTGTTGCTGTTTTGATGATTCATAAATTTGAATGTTCTAAACAGTAATGAAAACGCATTGCCTATTTGTGGATTATTTGTTTGTCCCTTTTCATTTTCCAAAATTATCACATCTATGTCACAAGCACCATTTTCTATGGCGTACCTAATTGGAATAAAACTTCCAAAACCGCCATCGGCATACTGTGATCCGTTTTTTGTGTAAATGCTCATAAATGGCGTGAAATTACAAGATGCCCAAGCCCAATCACAAAAATCTTCATATTTGCAGTTTTCAGAATTATAATATTCTATGGTATCTTGCGTTAGATTTGAAACCGTAAAAATCACTTTTTTATGAAGTTGGTTTAGTTGGTTAAACTCCTCTTTAGTGATGCTTCTTCTTATAAGTTTGCGTAAATTTTCACTTTCGCCAAAGGTCGGACATCCTTTAAGAAAAGTCCTTAACGTATTGAAATGGTTGATTTTTGTGCTAAAACCATCGGCGGTTTTTTTTATTTTGAATGGAGAAATATTGAAAATATCATTTTGTGTGACTGTGGTGTATATTTCTTTTATTTTATCAATTTTGCCCAAAGCCAAATGCGGCAACAACAAACTTCCCGTTGAGCAACCCACAAACATAGTGTACTGGTGGCAGCAATCATTGATAAGATATTCAGCAACGCCGCCGGCAAATGCGCCTTTGCTGCCACCTCCAGAAATTATTAGAGCTCTCATGATTGGTAGTTTTTAATTCTGTTATTTTAGACGAATGAAAATAATATCCTGACAATGTGCTGTTTATTGCAATCGCCAAAACAACATTTCCTATATTTTAATATTTTTTGGTTTAAATGTAATTATAAAAATAAAAATCGGAATGGCAATGGCGCTCCAGCCCATTAAACCACAAACAATTTCTAGCCATAAATCTTTCATGGTTATTAAAACATTGCTGTTGAAGGCGTTTTTTATGGCTTCAAAGGTCAGTAATGTATGTTTTATGCCAATAGCTTTCTCGCCCAAATGGATAAAGGGAATAAAAAGTATCGCCTGAAGTGGCGCCACAACATAAGTAAATGCAATGGCTACGGCAATATTGAGCTTAAATCGCAAGGTTAAAAATGTGATTAATATGGTTGCAACGCCCAAAATGGGCATTATTCCAATTAAGGATCCTAAAGCGGCGCTCAAAATAATTTCTTTTAAAGAAATTCCTTGGGTAAAAATTTTCTTTATTTTAAGGATGTATTTGTGTTTTTTGAGGGCGTTTAAGTTCATTTTAAAACCTGCTTTTAATATAAGCAACAGCATTTTTTATGTTGTAAGAAACCGTTTGGACGCCGCTCCTTACAAAAAAATAATCATTGCTGCTGTCTGAAATAAATATGGGCGTATTTGTTGGTGTGCAATCTACACGGATAATGTTTTTATGTTGAATGGGAACAATGGTAATGTGAATATCGTTAAACGCTAAATTACCCATTTTAGAAGTAATTAAATTGCTTAAATGCAACAACATTTTATCTTCATTTAAAAATTCATCTTCTTTAATCCCAAGTATTTCTTTATTGTCTTTCACACCAATAAACAGAACGCCTCCATTGTTGTTCAAAAAGCCAGCAATGGTTTTTATGACTGCCATTTCAATTGCCGGATCTTTTTTGCCCGACATTAAATTTTTACGTAAGGTGGATTTAAATTCCACAAATTCCGTTTCGCCTGCATCAATCAGTATTTTTGAAGAAATTTGAGATTTTGACTGTAATCGCGTCACCAATCCCTTGGCCAGTTCCAGCACAATTTTAAAGCTCACTTTTGCATCAAAAATTTGAATATTTTTAAATTTTTGAGCATCGATGGCTACAGCAGAAACTTGATCCAAGGCTTTTGAAGTTGCCAACCTCACGGTTTCGTTTAAAACTGCCCAATCGCCAAAAATTTGCCCTTTGGAAACCTGAATTATCTGTTTGCTGTTAAAAATTAAATTAACGTTTCCCTTTTCTATCACATAAAATGAATGCGCAGGTTGCAGTTCAGAAAAAATAATTTCTTCGGAATTATAGGTTACATAAGAACATATTTCACTTAAATGAATAATTTCTTCTTCATTCAAATAATGGAAACTTGCACTTTTGGAAAGTACCATAATTATTTTTTCCTGGTCAATGTTCATACTGTGATCGTTATTAGCTTATAAATACCTATCCGCCCAAGTTGCAATTACGTGCCCTACATATTCAGAATCTTTTTTGTTGCTCAATAAATGGTCGGCGCCATTTAATGAAACAAAACTTTTTGGATGCCGCGCCGCTGAATAAATTTCTGCTGCGTTTTCAATGCCAACGGTCGTGTCTTGCGGTGAATGCATAATTAAAAGTGAATTCCGGAAATTATCTAAAATTTGCTTAATGTTTTTCCCCTGAATATCTTCAATAAATTGTTTTTTAATGGTGAATTCCCTGCCGCCAATACAAACCAATGCGCTGCCCATCTGATTAATTTCATCAATGCTGCTATGAAATAAATGAGAAACATGTTCAGGATTTGATGGTGCTCCAATTGTTGCAATTGCTTTAACAGAAGGAATTTTTGCGGAAGCGTAAATTACCGCCGCACCACCTAATGAATGCCCAATTAAAAGGGAAGGCGCCTGATAATTTTCTTTTAAAAACTGTGCTGCACTGTATAAATCTTCAATATTTGAAGAAAAATTGGTGTGTTCAAAATCGCCTTCACTTTCTCCCAAACCCGTAAAATCAAACCGCAACACTGCTATATTTTTTTCATTTAAGGTTTTTCCAATGGTTCTTACGGCCGTGAGGTTTTTATTGCAAGTAAAACAATGCGCAAAAATTGCATAAGCTTTTGGTTCGTTTTCCGGCAATTCCAATCTGGCCGCCAAAACCATGCCTTTGGCGTTTTTAAAAGTTACTTTTTGAGAAATCATATTTTTTATTATATTTTTTAAAGGTCAAAAATTTTGTAGGAAATGGCAAAAGCAATTACTGAGGTGATAATACCAATCATAAAAATTGTGTAAGTCCAACGTAGAATTTTATATTTTCTGTCTAACACTTTGCCCAAAAAATACAAATCTTTGGTCATGGATGAATACAAATACTCTTTATCATTCATCACCACGTTTAAAGCGGCTTCAAATTCCCCCAATTCCATTTTGTGAAAATTTCCAAAAAACAATAAATTCACTTTTTTCTTTTCCACATCTTCTTTGGTAAACTTTCCTGATGTAACGCTTGGTCTAGTTGTGATTATAGCTAAAACCATTGATACCACACTAAATAAAACAAAAATAACAGTTGGGTAAATTAAAAAATGGTTGGTTGGATTGTCGAATTTTGGAATTAAATTAGACAGTGACATGGAAATGATAATGGCATTTACCGAAAGCAAAATATTGGCCTTGGTGTCGGCTATGTCGCTTAATTTTAAATGATTGGATATTGTTACTCTAAATAGCGTATCAATACTCCTTTCAGATCTGTTTTCTGAAATCGCTTTTTGTTCCGCTTTTTTTGTGGCTTTTTTAAGTTCCTTTTTTATCGAAATTAAATTCTCATTTTTGGGAATATTCCATTTTAAAATGGCAAATTTGGTGTAAAATTTATGCTGTTTAAAAACGGCAATATTTTCCTTCATCCATTCAATATTTGTATAAGTGCCACAACCAATATTTTCAAACTCTTCACGCAATTGACTGGCAAGTTTGTCGTAATTTTTGGAAGCCAAATGCGCAAAATCAGCATCACAAAGAATTTGCTGAAGCAGGTTAGAAGGGGTTTCATTCAATTTTGTGGCATTGATGCATGCCGCAATTTGTTGTATTTTATGTTCATCATATCCTTCTTTTGTTAAAAATTCATTTGCAATTTCAATACTATGATCTTCATGTTTTGCTTTGTCAATGGTATAGCCAATGTCATGAAACCAACCTGCCAGCAATACAATTTCTTTCTCTTCATCGGTTAGATTTTCATTTTTTATGATTTCATTTATTTTTGAAACTACAAATTGCGTATGGTAAAAAGTATGGTAAATAAAAGCACTTTTTAAGTTTTCGTTTAAACTTTTTAGCACAAAGTTTTCTGCTTTTTGAAGGATTGTTTTCATCTGTTTATATTTTATTTTTTATTGGTACAGCTGCTGTTCGCCATTAATCATTTCTGTGTGTATCGAAATTTGTTATGCTCGTTTCATCTGTTT
>PHDE01000247.1 GCA_002842505.1 Bacteroidetes bacterium HGW-Bacteroidetes-3
GGTTGAAGTTCTTGAAATAATTTTCGTAGTAGAAATTACGAATATATTGTTCCACATCTTCGGTAGATACTTGGATGTTCTCCATTTGAGAGATTTTGTTTTCAATTAACTGCCATTTAAATGAAGATAAATATTTTGGAAATTCCTCTTCTAATTTTTCAGCAGTGATTGGCTCTGTACTATGTTTAAGAACATATCTTTTGATAAAATCTTCAGGAAGATCCATTTTAGTATTCTCAATAATCAAAGTAACAGCATCATTCATAAATTTGCGGTCAGTTTCTTGTTTCCATTGAGCCGTAATTTGATTTGATGCATACGCTCTTAACTGATCAACAGTAGTGATTGAACCATCTGGAAACGCTTTAGCATAAAATTCATCATTCATATCAGCCATCTCAACGCGACCAATTGAAACGATTTCAACATTGAAAGTGTAAGTGTCTTCAGCGTTGAAGGTTTCTTCTGTTAATTTGAGTGCTTTTTTGAAAATGTCTATAGAGGAAAATGCATCTTTTAGGGCAACATTTTCGATCACTTCATTAATTTTTTTACCTAAGAATATGTTTTTTCCCTCTTCTGTAAGATCTGCAACGAAGAAACTACCATGTGTTTCATCCATTTTGATATTTACAAAATCGTCATTTCCAATAGCATCTGGATTTGAATATTCTCCATGTCTTCTTCGAATTTGAGAAACATACTCATCAATTTGATTTTCATCAGCAAGAACTTGGAATGTTTTAAGAACTGGATAAGAAGCGAAATCGATTTCAAATTGTGGTTGAAGTGCAAATTCGAAAGTGAAAGTAAAATTTTCACTATTTTCGAAATCTACTGTCGATTTTTCATCAACAAGCATTGGTTCGAACATGATGTCTAATTTATGCTCTTCAAAGTATCCATAAAGTTTATTTCCAGCGAGTTTATTCACTTCGTCAGAGATCAAAGGTTTCTCATATAATCTTTTGATCATACCCATTGGAGCATTTCCAACTCTAAAACCTGGAACTTGTGCAGTTCTACGTTGTTTTTTTAAACCATTTTCTACTTCAGTTGCATAATCTTCTTTAGCGATTTCAATCACAATCTCTTGAACAAGAGCATCACTCATTTCGTGTTTAACATTCATTATAATATATTTTTACGTTTTAATTTTAATATTTTTTATTGGGGTGCAAAAGTACGAAATAAAATTGAAACCTTTACACGTAATTTTAAGTCTATTACATCAATAATAGTGCCGTACTTATAAGGCCAAGGGCGAAGGGCTCAAGGCAAAGGTCTAAAGTCTAAAGTCTAAAGTCTAAAGTCTAAAGTCAAATACAGCACACTTCATACTACCTTAACATAATTAATATTAAATACTTTAGACTTTTGACCTTTGACCTTTGACAATTTTCTACTCTTAACTCTTAACTCTTATCTCTTAACTCTTAACTTTTTTGGGCATTCCCCCTCGCTTCGCTCGGGGTCGGGCTTGTTCCGGGGTGCGCTTCGCTCCCGTACTCCATTCCGCTACGCTCCATTCCGTACCGGCTTCGCCGCCCTCCACATCCCTAATGCGCAAAACCGCAAGCGGTTTTTTAGTGAATAACGAATAGTGAATAGTGAATAGTTTTCGCTCCGTAGGAGCGTTATATTTGTAGCAAACAATTAACCACAAAAGACTACTCGCTGCAGCGCAGCGTTATATTTGTTAAACCTATCAATTGCCATGTTCTTTAGTGCATGGCAATGATGTAAAATGAATTAACCACAGTGTTTTACAGAGTTTTAACAGAGTATCACAGATGTTATTGGGTGAGATTCATAATTAAAAACTACTTTACTTTTACAATCTTTTTTGTTTGATTTCCAATTTGTAAAAGATATATTCCTACTGAAAAAGATCCTAAATTAAGTTCCATGGTTTCTGAATTTACAATTCCTGATAATTCGCATTTACCAGTTATTGAGTAAATTTGATATGTTTCTCCAATCATTTTACTATTAACTTGAAAGATTAATTCATTGTGTACAGGATTGGAAAATATTTTTATATTGTTAAAACTTATGTAATTATCAATCGATGAAAAATCTTGAGATAGCTTAAATACCCATCCATCTTCTCCACCATAATTATTTGTTAAATCACAATTATT
>PHDE01000070.1 GCA_002842505.1 Bacteroidetes bacterium HGW-Bacteroidetes-3
GCTTGTGCCGTTAGAATAAACCTGCTCCCGACAGTGCACAACTTGAGGGCATAACGACAGGCCAAGAAAAAACAAACAAGAAGGCTACTATAAATAGGTTGCTTTTTCAGTATATTTGAAATACGTTCTTTAACATAATAACACCATGCTTTTGGAATGCTTCTGCCAAATCGCCACGGAAATACCAGCGATTACAGGTATGGGTTTAATGGCAAAGAAAAGGACGATGAAATTAAGGGTGAAGGAGTGCAGTACGATTATGGCTTTAGAATTTATGACCCAAGAGTGAGTAGATTTTTATCACAAGACCCTTTATTTAGAACTTATCCTTGGTTTACGCCTTATCAGTTTGCAGGGAATAGTCCTATTTGGGCAATCGATTTAGATGGATTGGAAAGTAAAATAGTCATACATTCAAGTAGTGGTCCGCCTACTGTTCTTCAAGAAACGGAGAATAATAGAGGAGCTCAATGGAAAGCAACTCGACAAGCTTATTTAAAAGCTTTTGGGACACACGAAAACTTTACTTTTGGAAAAGAAGAATATACTAAATTTGGAGATTTCACACCAAGTACAGGAACATTAACAATAAATGCCACAGGTAATGTAGCAGAAATAACATTTCAGAAAGGAAGTTTTATAGACAAGTTAAGTCATTCGCTTTATTCAGGAGCTAAAGCGGCAGACACTTATTTTATACATCCAGATCCTTTAGCTGAAGGTTCCGAAAAATTTCAAAGTACTGTAAAAAATGTAGGACTATCTGTGTTGGCTGTTCCTTTAGCTCCTTTAGCAGTTGAGTATGGAGTATCTACTTTAACTTTTGAGGCTTTTGCTGCTAAAGCTACTATTAGTGGGTTGGCTCAAGCTACTTTTAATGATGGAAAGGTTAATTTGGCAGGTGTTGTTTCTGATGGGTTGTTATTCTATCAAGCAAGTTCAATAACTGGAGCTGGATTTGAATTAAATATTGATTTTGGGAATAATTTTGAATTTTCAAGTCGTTCAATTTTGACAGGTGATAAATCTTTGAAAGAGTTTGGAATTGAGGCTAGTAGCTCTGTCCTTTTTGGAGCAAAGACCAGTTTCTTTTCAAAATATTTAGATTCCTCATCTAAATTTATAGGGGAAACAGTATTGGAATTTTCTAATCAAATAGGTAATTATGGTGTTCAGAAAGGAGTAAAAGATAAAGTGCTAGATGATGAAAAATAATAAAAAACTTTTTAAAATAATTTTTACTTCAATTGTAGTATTACTTACTGCTTTAGTTGTTTATAAAAATAAGCAAAGAGTAGAACTTCTTAATGGAGATGATGTTTCTTATGTAGTTGGTAAAATAATAAGCTTTGAACAAGGTGCTAGTGTTAATCCTTGGTTTGATTATGAATTCTATGTAGAGGAGAAAAAGTATGAAGGTAAATATAATATTATTGATGGAATGGATAAGGAAAGAGTAAGATATTATAAAAGCTATGTTGGAAAGTATTTTTATGTAAAGTACAGCAAAACAAAGCCAAAATTTAATGAAATGAATATATACAATCCTGTGCCAGATAGTATAGTGAAAAAGCATTTTTATTTTGGCAATATATCAAAATAGCTTCAAAACAAAAGCTACCATAAAAGCAAAACAAATAAATTAAACAATTATATCAAAACTATGGAAAAGTCCCTATACTGAGCTCGAATACAATAATTGCTCGCACTCGTCTGTGATGGTTGCCAAGTATGAGTAAAAGATAGCCGTTAAGAAAAAAATATAGAGAAGCTACTTCAGAAATTTAGGAGTTTTTTTAGTATATTTGAAATACATTTTTTAACATAATTTATCAGTCTTTTGGAATGCTTCTGCCAAACCGCCACGGAAATACCGGCGATTACCGTTATGGCTTCCAAGGGCAAGAGATGGATAATGAGGTAAAAGGCGAAGGGAATTCTGTCAACTATAAGTTTAGAATGCATGACCCAAGAGTGGGTAGATTCTTTACTATGGATCTACTATTTAAAGATTATGCTGAGCTAACTCCGTATCAATTTTCTTCAAATGCACCAATGCACTCTCCAGAATTAGAAGGCTTAGAAACAGGGTTTGATTTACGGTTTAGCAGAAGTGAGAGGGCTTTACTTAAAGGTGAAATAACTCAGAAAGAGTTTATGGCTCAAAACAAAGCAGAAGCGGTAGGAGCCTTATTTGCAGGAGTAATATTGTTTGATATATATGTGACCCAAGGAAGAATTTCAATGGCATTAGCTTCAAGTGATATGTATCAATCGATGCTGGAAACGGATAGGGCTTATGCAGCCAAAGAAAGAGGAGATGATGTAGCAGCGGAAAAACATTTAATTAAATCTGGCGATTTATCAAAACCAATGCTCTTTGAGGTTTTAGGTGGAACGGCGGCATATGGTTTAGGTAAAGTAATACGAGCTGCATCTAAACTCAATAAGTCAGGTTCAAAACTAGTTTCTACAAAGATGTTGGAAAAATACCGTGAATCTGCTACTTATGGGAATCCGGCAGAAACTTTTATTGCGCCTGCAAAAGAAATAGACGATTTATTGTCACAAGGATTTTCAAGAAATGAAATTGCCAAAAAACTTGGAATTAACGACCCGGATTTTTTACAAGGAGATTTGATTAGAATAGATATAGATGACACTTTGGCAAAGGAATTGAATGTAAGAGAACCTACAGGCAGTGAAGTTGGCGCTAATGAAAACTTTATTCCAAAAGGCAAAACCTCTGGAGGTGTAACTGAAAAAGTAGTTGATGGAATACCTAAAAAAGAAATAAGAGTTAAAGTTACTAAAATCAAAGAATAATTTATGACAGTAATAGGGACAAAATATTTATATCAATGCAAATCGAATTATTATAAAGGTATTAGACCAGCTAGGGAGGAAACGTACGAAGAAGAAGGTTACAAAGCATTAGTTGCTATTGCAATAGAGTACTTTGATAAACAGAAAGAAAATGAATTCATAGGTTTTTTTCAAGAGTATCAATATAATGTGAACCTTTGGACTGCTCATTTAATTATTGATTATGGTAAACCCAATAGGATAATTATAGACCAAGCATTAGAGATAATAGAAAGATATTCAGAAACACCGTTAGACGAAGAATTGGCATTAGAAGAAAAAAAATGGTTAAATAATTATTTGTTAAGTTAAAAAGAGTTGAGATAAGCCCTTCTCTTCGAAGCATAACAAGTGTAGTCGTTGCGCAAGCCAATTATTTCAATAAGTCTCTAATTTACTATATACTTTATCAATTTCCTTGTCTAAATAAGGTTGAGCATAATGCACATAACGATTAAAACAATTGCTTGCATAACTATGACCACTAATTTTACGAACCAAATGTTCAGGCATTCCCAATATTAATAAAGTTGTAATGGCAGTTCTTCGCATCATATGAGAACTCATTTTATCACAAAACCTATTTAACGTTTTAGCAGTACCTTTACTCATGTTTAGAGCTTTACCTTGCTTTTCACGAGAAACTTCGATAGGAGTTGTGAAATTAGCTTTTTCACCAAGTAATTTTAGGTTTTTATTAAAGTTAGGTAATGTTATTTTCTTAAAAACTGTATTTTTTGTGTTTGTAGGTTTGTACTTTTTATAAATAGCTATTGCATATTTAGGAAGTTTAATATAACTATATGTTTTTGTTTTTTGAGATCTTAATTTTAAATACAAATCCTCCTGTTGTTTTTCAAAATTTTTACTACCTAATAAAAAAATATCTGAGTAACGTAACCCTGTTATACACCCAAAAACAAAAATATCTTTAATATGTTTTAATGTTGGCGTTAAATTTTCTTCAAATTCCTTATTAAAAATTAAAAATTTTAATTGTTCAGGAGACAATACAAGTATATCAATTTGTTCGTTTCTTATATAAAATAATCTTTGAAAATCACCTGTATTTATATCTCTATCATACTTTAAGTAATTAAAAAAGGTCCGGATAATTTTTATAGAAGCCCCTACATAATTATCAAAACAGCCTCTTTTATATAAATATTCAGTAAACTTTTTGTAAAACTTTTTCCAATAATTTTTTTCAGAAGTTAATTCTCTCTTATTTACTTTAGAAACATCACAAATGCGTAATTCAAAACCTGTTTCTAAAGTAAACTTAGTGAGGTTATTTAAAACATATTTATAGTTGCTAATTGAACCCAGCTTTATTTTTTCACCATTTTTTTTTAAACGTTTTCCAGTCTCAGTATCTCTAATAAATTGTTTAAATAGTGGAAGAATTGATATTGTTTTTTTCATATCCATTTATTAAACCACTGCTTAGGATTAACACTTTACTCTTGCTCACTTGTAAACCTACAACAGTAAAGCTAATAAAATACAACCCTTGGGATTGTGAAATTTATAATCATAGATTTTTTGATTTAAGAAGATAGAGTAAATATAGGAAATTTTTATTTTAACAGGTGCTTTCTGCACGAAAGGATTCATTCAGGAGCGGGGTTTCTAAATTGAAGGCTTTGTAAAACTAAAAAGCTTTTACATCCTGATAGCTATCGGGACTGTAAAAGCTTGCTCAATTTTATTGCTTACTCTTACCGCCACTAACTGCAACTTAGCGGTAGCGCACATTAGGGAACAGTGGGGGAGCAGATTTATGCCTTTTTAAACTTGAACAAAAGATAAACTGCGTAAAAACCAATCAACAACATTAGACAAATTCCAAGCCATTGAATTTTAAAAATTGTACTAATAGCAATTACAATAATCGTTAACAATAACAAAACTGCCCAATTTTTGTAAATCAATGTTTCTTTTCGCTTTAAGGTTCTAATATCGAATAGTAAGGTTGTTATTAATGCAAATAACATAACCAAAAATATTATAATCTCTTCTGGTGACCCTTCAATCAGTTCTCTACCTTCAATTTGATTTCTTGTTGACCAAAGCTCTGAAGTTATTGCAAAAACACTTATCGAAAATAAAATAGCCAAAATTGATTTCAATACAATAAGTCCTTTTATTAGAATATTCAAAAAACTATCCATTACTTCTTAAATTCGTCTGTACCTGTTTCTATACTTTTATTTACTGTTTTACCATAGTTTATTCCGTCCTCATTGGCTTTCATATCTAGGTTATCCCAACCTACTCCGTGTCCAATCTTTCCAGAAAACCAATCTTTAATTTCCTTTCCTATACCTAAAGTTTTAGACCAAGTAGCTCCACTTTTTATTGTGAGCTGTGCAGAGCGAGAAAAATGTAATAATTTATCATAACCTGTATTATCATTCTTCCGTGCAAAATTTTCATATAAATTAAATAATGTAGCACCATTTTGACTAAAGTTATCATTATCTAATAAATTCCAAGTTGCATTAGCACTATTTACATAATCACTTTCAGAATTTCCACTCATTGAAGAGAAGCCTTTTTCAAACATAAATCTTCCAAAATCAATATTGTAATTATCAGAAAATTGTCCGCCAGTTCTTGCATACTCAGCCTTAATTTTATTCATTCCTGCTTGAACCAATGGTGTAGGTGTTCTTGTCCCTTGCAATTCTTCAACAGTCCTTAAAGATGCAATTCTCCTATTTACTGTATATGATTGTCTTTGGTTTATTTGAGTTTCATAAATTGGAGTTTGTATGTCTGCCCCTGCAGAAATCATTCTATATCCAACTATTACTTTATCGACAATATCAGTTGTTTTAGATAATTTCATTTGAACATTTCCTTGTTTGGTCATATTCATTTTGTAATCATACTTTTCTGCACCTTCTAAGTCCAAATTTCTTATTACATCATTTTCAGCAAAAGCATATGTTGAGTTCCAAGGATATTCATTTGCCAATGGGTCAACCGCAAAAAACCTCCCCACACGTGGATCGTGCATTCTGTATTTGTAATTTAAGCTGTTCCCTTCTCCCTTAACCTCGTTATCCATTTCTTGCCCTTGGAAGCCATACCTGTAATCACTGGTATTTCCGTGGCGGTTTGGCACAAGCATTCCAAAAGACTTGTATTTTATGTTAAAGAACGTATTTCAAATATACTGAAAAGCCGCCTATTTATAGAAGCCTTCCTGTTTGTTTTTTCTTGGCACATCGTTACGTCTTCAAGTTATGCACTGACGGGAGCGGGTTTATTCTAAGGGCACGAGCAAGATGCTCTCGATAGCAGGGGGATTATTATTTTATAATAAATAATTTCCCTTAATTTATCTAACCATATATTTTTTTAATATTTTTCCCGTAATAGGGTCTATTTCCGCAATGTGACTATTTGAACTTCTTCCATAAATCACACCATCCTTATATTTCATTTCATAATAAGAATCATAAATTTCCGTAGGCAAATCTGCTATCCATATAATATTATCAAATTCATCTACAGCTATCAAATTTTTTCGTCCTTCTCTAGGGGGTGGTACAGTCCTGTCAATTGATAATAGTAGTATTCTATATTTATCTATTCTTTTTTGCCTTCTGAATTTACCTTCCTTCCAACTAGGTAAATTATAATCTTCTAATTTCATCTATTCTAATTTTTCGGTTTTATTATAATGTCTTATAATATTATTCCCATTAGATTTTTGTAAATCTTTTGGTATAAATATTTGTTGACCTTTGCCACCTGCAACACCACCTGTGGCAAATTGTGTTCCCTTTTTAATAGTTACAGGTGTTACCTCTGTACCTGTATTACCCCATTTATTGACGTTTAACAATTCTTCTGCCTGCACAGAGCTTTCAGGTTTAACTGTACTAAAAAACTCTCCCGTTCCTTTTTTAGATTTTCCTCCTCCTGATATTCTATAAACTGTGATATCTTCTACAGCTTCAACCATATCATATTTGCCTTTCGTAAAACTTTCAGCTAAACTTTTATTGTTTTTTAATAAATCATCAATTTTAGTGGCTGCATTTTCCAATTTATTTAAATCCTTAGTCAAATGAGCAATATTATCAGCTCCTTTAAATAATTTCCTAACTCCTTTAAATAAATCGAACCCTGGTATCCAAGCAGCTGTTGCAAAAACTTTATCCCATCCACTACCACCATTATATGCTTCATAAGAGTCTTTTGCATCAATACCTTGACCAACATAGGGAATAAAACCAGCAGCAGTTTCAACAAGAGGCATTAAAGCTTCATCTGGTATATTTCCGAAAGGTCTTACTTTTGCTATATATTCTGCCTCTGAAATACCAAGTTTTGGAGCTACCCTCATAGCTTCGTAAACAAGAAATTTGGAATCTCCTTCAAGCCCTTCAATTTCTTTCATTCCAATTGGATTATTTGAAGCAAATTGATATGGAGTTAGCATTGTATATTTTTTTTCTAGAGGGTCACTCGCAAAAAACCTACCCACTCTAGGGTCATGCATCCTGTATTTAAAGTTCAACGATTTCCCTTCGCCTTTCACCTCGTTATCCATTTCTTGCCCTTGGAAGCCGTACCTGTAATCACTGGTGTTTCCGTGGCGGTTTGGCACAAGCATTCCAAAAGTATTGGTGTTATTATGTTAAAGAACGTATTCAAATTTAACAAAAATCTACCTATTTATAGTAGCTTGTTTGTTTTTTCTCAGCCTATCGTTACGTCCTTCAGTTGTAAACTGGTGGGAGCGACATACTAGGAAACAGCTGGGAGAATCAACTTCTATCTCTATCTTTTAAAAGACCCTCAATATCTTCAACCAAAATTTTAGATTCATTATTAAAGTTAAAAACTAATAATATATACCCTGCTATTAAGATAGAAATATTAGTATATAATTGTGTTAAATTTCCGCTTTTTGAAAAAGTATCAGTTTCAAATTTTAATAACTCTTCCTCTGTCATAGTCTCTTTCAAAATTTTTATTGATTCTTGATTAGAAAACTTTGTGTCGCTTAAAGAATTTAAATATAAAATACCAACTTGGAAAATCAAAAAACTTGCAACTATTAATAAAAAAAACTGTACATATTTATGAAGATGCAAGCTTAAATAAACTGTCCTTTCATTTTTATCTGAGAATTTTATATTAGCTATAGGAAGAAATGCAGAATATCCAATTTTTGGAATACGTCTAATTTTCAACCTCGGGAAGTTGAACACCCCTTCATAGTTTTTAAAATGAGTTTTAATCCCTCCTATTTTTAATGAATTCACTTCATCTGTAATATTTGAAAGTCTCTTAAAAACATCTTCATGATTTAGTGATGTCTCTATTTCTATATTTTTAAAAGGGATTAATGCCATTTTCATCCTTTATCTTGTTCTTTTTCTAAAGCTTCAACCTGTTTAAGGATTTTATACAATCCATTTACTTCATCATTTAACTTCTTTAATTCTTTTCTCTGTACATCCCTTTCATTTCTTAAAGCTCCTCTATCTATGATTAAGTTACTCCTTGTTTCATTAAAATTATTTGAGTTTTTTAAATCAATCATTTTTTCATCAATTTTTTCAATTTCCCTACTAAGTTTTCCAATTGACTCAACTTTTCTAGATATATCTTCAGATAACGGCTCTATCCTCTCTTTCAAACCATCAAGTAAATCATCAATTTTGATTTGAATCTTTGCTACATCATTTACAGGGTCACCAATAATTAAGTTTGTATCATAGCCTGATATTGAAATAGGGGAAATACCAGCTCCAAAACCAATTGTAAAATTATAACCCTCATAAGGTCCTGAAATTGCATTATTACTAGACCCTATGACCCCTTCTCCAGCAGCTACCCCGAAAACAGTTCCTTTCCCCTTTGCGTGTTTGTAACTTGGCATAGTAGGATAATACGTTGCGGATAATTCTACACCTATCGAAATATTAGATTCAATACCGACACCCGTAGAGGAATAATTAAATACTTTCATTTTATCACCTGTTAAATCAAAAAGAAACCCACTTTCAGTATTATAGCTGCCTCCTGCACTAATAGTCCCCAAAAACCCTACGGTTAAAACTTCTAAACCTTCAAGTTCAATACCATCAATCACTCTATTTTCAGAAAAAGCATACGGACTATTATATGGAAATTTCCAATTTAACGGATCCGTAGCAAAAAACCTCCCCACTCTTGGGTCGTGCATTCTGTATTTGTAATTTAAGCTGTTCCCTTCGCCCTTAACTTCATCATCCATTTCCTGCCCTTGGAAGCCATACCTATAATCACTGGAGCTTCCGTGCCTGCCCGGCACAAGCATACCAAAAGACTGGTAGTATTATGTTAAAGAACGTATTTCAAATATATTAAAAAAACTACTCTAATACTAAAGTAGCTTTCTAACTTATTTTATTATTTCTTCGAAGTCACAGACTTCCAAGAGCCGGATTGCAAACTTCGAAGAGCAGGATTATTGCTTCGAGATAGGGAAACCATCGAAGATCAAAATCGTTATTTAATGAACACTTCGGGGAGCGGGATCTCCCCACATGTGATATTAATATTTTATCCAACCGAAAAAAAATGCCGCAGCCGTCATAATTAATATTAAAATTAATCCATAAAATTTTATTTGATTTGCTATATCTAAATAGGTAGATAAAACATTTTTTTTATAAGTATTCCTTTCTAATCTAAAAAATAAAAATGCGATAAATAGACATCCTAATCCGGAAAAAAATTCTAGCATAGTTTAATTTTATGATTTCTTTTTCTCTTCTGAAACATTTGGTTTATTTTCATCAGTTTTATTGTTTTTTTCAACTGCTTCATTAATTAGTTCTTTGAACAAATTATTAAATATTTCTAATATGCTTTGATCCTTAAATCTAACGTTATTTAAATCCTCCAAATTCTTTTCAACTTTTTTCCAATCAATATTTGGCACATTCAAACTATTTTCGAGATCTTTAATAAATGGAATATCTATTTTCTTGATTAAACTTGAGTTCCCCGCTGATATTCCCTCTATAGCAAGACGTTTTAAAATTTTGCTGTAGTCCTTTTCATTAAAATCCATTACTGTATTTCCGACAAGACCAACGATTGAAAAAGCTTCACCAACTGGCACAATAAGAAGAGTTAACCCTCCAGAAACATAAGAACCTACAAGCCCGGTTAAAACTATCCCATCACCAGCTGTTTCAAAAGTATCAAATGTTGCTCTGTTACGTTGCTTTTGAATTCCATTTAGTTTTAATTCATGGTCTTTCTCCCAATTAATAAACATCATTTTTCTACTTCCATCTACTTCAGTGACAATTAGAGTGCCTGTATTATCCAAAAATGGAGGGTAATAACCATTTTGAGGATTTGAATAGACTTTATATCTCCATTCACCCGTACCCCATTGAGCTTTGGTGTCTGACGCAAAAGTTTTCCATAAAGCTTGAATCACATTTTTATCGGTTATCATTGCAGTATGCACTGTTTCATCTTTTCCTATAGAATTAATCATAATTCTCTTTTCTAATCCTTCAAGTTCAGTTGCTCTAATCACATCATTTTCACTAAAAGCATATGTACTATTCCAAGGGTACTCTTTAAATAACGGATCCACTGCAAAGAACCTCCCTATACGTGGGTCATGCATTCTAAACTTATAGTTGACAGAATTCCCTTCTCCTTTTACCTCATTATCCATCTCCTGCCCTTGGAACCCATACCTGTAATCGCCGGTATTTCCGTGGCGGTTTGGCAAAAGCATTCCAAAAGGATAATAATCACTATATGAAAGAACGTCTGATGTAAAGTTAGTAAAATTTAAAGGATCGGCTACAATTTTTCGGTCACTAATTACACTTAGTACATTGCCCAAATGGTTGCTAAGTTCGTAGCGCTTGTCGCCTATAGTATTGGTTAATTCTTGTGTTGGTGCAATTGCTTCATTTGAGGTGTATTCTTGTATTCCTAGTCTTGAACTGCCGTATATGTGATGTTCAGCCAAAGTAATGTCCATTTGTTCATTTGTTGGTGGCACCACAATAGCAGGATCTATATAAAAATGAGCGTTCGCCCCTGCTTGTGCATGAAAATTAGGTTTTAATACTATAGAATTCCCGGCCTGCAGTGTTACGTTGGCTCCGGGATTTATAACATAACTGCCGTTACCAGCAAAAATTATATTTTCAGCTGCTTGTATAAGCTCATTACCTGTATGCACAGTACCGCCTAAAATATAATAATCACTGGATGTTCCATTTCCCCCTAAGCCTTTGTACACTGCCAGCACATTGCCTTGGGCATCGCGTGAGTAAATAGTATACGCAGTGTTTTGTGCATTTCCTTGTGGTGTGGTAATTTTAGCAATTCGGTTCCCTAAACCGTCGTACTTAAATGCAATGGCAGTATTATCAGCTTTAGTAATGGTTGCTACTTTACCGTCTACACGCCAATCGATATTCGTTATTCCTTCTTGGTTGTCACTTATTAGTTGCCCTATGGCATCGTACTTATAATTGGCACCATCAAATTCCCCTGTTGATTCATTCAATGTTCCAACCGGCTGTCCATCATCTATGTCTTGCGTAAAATTGTTTTTTAATGCTGCATTATCTGACACCGAATACAAACGATTGTTTTTTAATTGCTTATTTGTTACATCCGTATTGTACACATAATTTAACGCATCCATGGCTTTTATGCCTGTAGCTGTTTTTCCAGTCCGGTTTAATGTTTGCAAATTACCGTTCTTGTCGTATGAATAACTGCTTTCTATTCCCGCAACAGGTGAAGACACAGGGTTTTGAAGCTCGTAATTGGTCATGCTTTTTATACGGTTTAACTGGTCGTAGGTATAATTATTAAGGTGTGTGTCTAAATTTACCCCATTGGTATTTACAAGCGATGTTACCATGGTTTTAATATTGCCATTGTATAGCTCCTTATTGGAATAGGCATTAGAGGCTGTATCTTCTGCCAAGGCAAAGGCATTGTTTATGGCACCTATTGGTTTATAGTCTCCGTTAAAATAATTAAGGGAATAACCAAAGGCGTCTTTTGCAGTAGTTGCTCCATCTTGCCCCATATCATTACTGCCTGCAAATTCACTGTTAACACCTTTTAACCAACCTTGTAAAGTATAAGCATAGTCTAAACCTTGCACTTGTTGTTCACCTAAAACAGTACGGGCCAGTGGGCCATGTTTATAATAATTATAACTTGCATCTGTTTCCCATATAATAGCATCTCTAGAAGTTTGGACGTTTATAATTCTATTATCGGCATCATACCCATAACGATGTATAAATTGATCTGATTCATTTTTTTGATAGGTTACTTGGTTTACATTGCCGCTAATGAGGTCATATTCATAAATAACACTTTTTATCCCTGAGTAAGGAATGGCCAATGCTTGATCCAATAATTTGTTGTGTTGCACAAATTCTGACACATTGCCATGAATATCGTAATTATAGAACATCGCATTCAAATAATCTCTCGTAAGTGTTGAAGGTGTAACTATATCATAATAGTAAATAGCGGTAACCCTGTTTCTGGAATTTGAAGTTGCTGCATTGTCCAATATTGAAACCGTTTTAAAAATTTCGGCAACGTAACTCACCGGGTCTGTATATTGAGTTCTCGTAACTTCTCGTTGCTCATCAGAAATAATTGACGGATAATCTTCCGTAGAAACTTTGGTACTGGTAACTGTATTCATAAGTTTACCCGTAGTTTCTTGTATGGCCAAAGATACATTTGGAACAAATTCTCCCGCTTCCACAATTCTTCCCAAAGCATCATAAGAAGTGTAACTAAAGGTATTATTAATCAGTTGTTTTGCATTTTGCGAAGCTATGATTCGCCCTAAATCATCGTATGCAAAGCGTGTTTCTCCCCCATCTGGGGTAGATTGCCACACCAATTGGTTTAAAGAATTGTAATGGTAGCTCGTTATAAATTCGTGATCCGGCAATAATGCAGGATTTTCAACAGCTTCATTAGCGTTTCTATACAAGTTAATTTTATCATTGAATGATGATCCTGAAACAATTGTTTCAAGTTCGGTTTCTGTAAACCTGTCAACCCCTTCCGGCGGAACGGTTTGTGATAGATTCCCTGCCTGATCATAATAATACAAGGTATATTGGTACTCTTTATCAAAATACAACATATCAAAATTTTCAACAGCATTGCCAATAGCATTGCCTAAATAGGCTTTTACAAAATCTTCACGTTGTTTTGTTAAGAAAGTTTCGTAAACATCTCTCGTGTAACTGGCATGAATGCTTCTGGAAAATTCCTCGCAAGGGCTAACAGTTGGCTCAGGTATATTGTAATCGCCACCTGACGGTATTAAAAATGCCGGTATAGAAACACAAGTTGTACCGCCATTTGAAATTGTATACATATAGTCTGATGTAAACTGTGACCAAGTTTTAAAACTATCCGGATACGTTGCCGTATGTGTAGCATAATTGTTAATAATGGTTTGAATATCATTGTAGCCATAGTTAAATTCCGTTGCTCCAAAGCTGCCAATAGTCAGGTAATTTACAGATAAGGTTGATGTTACCCCTAATGTTGTTAAATAATAGGCATAATCATCTACCAAATAGGCGTAATGATTGTTGCAAAATTCTTCTTCTGTCATCTGTTGTTCCGTATCATTAATACTTGATAACAGCGCAATAAATTCCGGGAATTTATCACTGCAGCTTACAGGCATTAGTACTTGTGGAATACAGGATGCCGATAATTGATTGTTACAGTCTTCTCGCCCTTGAACAGCATCTGATGCACCTATTAAAAGCTGATATAGATTTTTTGGATTTGAGGCATCTTGATAATCCAATTGCGCAATCATTCCCCACCCGTCTTCTTGGCCAGGATGATAAGTCGTTTCTCCTTGAAATTTGAAGGTGCCGGCAAAACTAACGCTTGCTCCTTGCTCAAAGATAATTGGAAAATTTTCATACCAAATTGCTTCTAAAGAAGTGTTAAATCTTAATCCTGTACCCAAAACAGGATCATTTAACCAGCTATTATTATTAACATTAATTGCTTTTGCGCCATCTGTAGAAACTGGAGAGCCACTGCCTTCATTTAAATTAAAGCTGCGTTCATTATTATTTATTGTGTAATTGAAATTAAAAATATCGAAAGCCATACCATACCAAAAATTCCAAGAAAATCTGTTTGTTGGCGGGTAATGTAAATAACCTGTACCAAGACCTTCACCAAAACCAATATATAAATTTCCATTGGCATGGCTAAAAGTTTGGCCATTTATGTAGATTTCAGCTCCATAATAATCTTCTTCGTTTTTAGAGTAATTGCTGAAATCAATATTGAATTTCACGTCAACAAGTTCATTTTTAGCAAAACTAACACCTACAGGTGTGAAAAATACATCTTGATAAAATAACCCGCCTCCCTGAGTGCCATCACCGGTTAGACCTCCCTGAGAAATTTCTTTTCTTAAAGCAAAATCAGGTACGAAATTTAGGATAGGTTTAGCGTTAAGGTAATAATTATTAATATTATCACAACATAAAAAATTAAGAATTCTATTTTGGTTTTCGGCTACAGTTCCTTGTGCATTTTCCATTAGTAGACTATTGGTTAGCCATTTGAGTTTTGCCTCTTGCCTCATAACAATATTCTGATCATTATAAATAAGTTCAAAATTCAGGTTTGTAATTTTTACTGTAGTGGGAATTTCTTTATCTAAGATCAATATAAATCGTTGATTGCCATTAATATCTATAACATAGGTATTTGATCCTAGATAATTCCATATAACTGAGGAGCCGCTTCCAAAAAATTGTGGTAAATAACTGGTTGTATAAGCGCCCAAATTAGTGATATTAACACTGGCTGAATTTATCTGGTTGCTATCAATAAGCTCATTTAACAGTTTTACCATGGCTTTTGAAAAATAGGTTTCGTTATTACAGTTGCCTGTTTCATCCCAGGTATTTCCAGCACCTAAATATTGCCCAATGCTTGCAGGGTTTGTTGTACTACATTCTGCAATGCGAGCCTCAGTGGTTCCTGTAAGTACAATTTCTTTATAAATTCCTGCCTCAAATACTTTTGCAAGTGCATTAAATTCAAATAATTCAGTACTGGCGTTGTAAGAACTGTAAGTATTACTTATACTAACAATGTCCCAACTGCTGCCGTAAGAGTTCCAATCATTTGAGAAAGAAGCCGGTAAATTTATGGTTAGCGGTAAATTTCCTAAATTTATGCCATTATTTAACTGTAAGGATAGTGATGTTCCAATAACATTTCCATTTATAAACAGCGTGTTTGTGGTAGGATATTCTCCTCCAAACTCTTTAAATAAAGCTGGCGAAAGGTATTGCCCACTATATTGTCTGCTTCCGGAAACAGTTAAGTTCAAGGAAGATATCTCCATAAAGTAACCGTTTAAGTAAATTTCCAAATCTCTTGTTAAGGGGCAAACGCCGGTATTTTCATAATACTGATAATTCACTTGTTCTGCAATGGCATTCACAACATCAATAGGATCTGCACCCGAATTGTAATACATATCTGAAGGTAAAAACCGTTTATCTTTATTTACGTAATCTCCTACATTGGCGTAATTGCATAAATTATTTGTGCTTCCATTTAAATAACTGTTAACTGCTGAAGCAGAAGTCGAATAGGAAGAAATTCTGGAAACCAAAGAAATTGGTTGATCAGACACACCAATACATCCATTATAGCTACCTTGTGTTTGAGCATACACATCTACAAATAATGATTGTATCCGTTGTTTAAGCCCTAAATAATTAGCCTTATATGAATTCCAAAATTGATCTTGCTTTTCTGCCGGCAAACTTGCCACATCAGATAATATTCCTGTAACAGTACCTTGAATAGGACAATCATTAATACTGTTACAACTTATCAAAGCATAAACACTAGCCATCATAGGCGCATTTGACCCATCAAAATTTGAGGACAAGGCCTCTTGCATAATTCCTTTTCTTGCATTGTAAATTTCAGAAGATTCGAAATCCCCACCTAAACTATTCAGAAAATAAGGATCCTGATTAAATAGATTGGTGGCTGAACTGGTTAACAACCCCCCAGTCATAGCATCCTGATACGTAGTAACCGATTGTAAATAACTATCAAAACCATCTGAATTAAAATAACTATTAGATGTCCCCTGACGTAATGATTGCAATCCACAAACGACTTCTGTATAAACTAAATAATCATATTCCGGATGATATACCAACAAAGAATTAGCCCAACTGTCTTTCCAAACATCTGGATGAACAAAATCCAACACATTACTTAAATAGGTTGGTTCTACCCAATATTCATTAGTCAACCCCACGTCTTCAGTAGGTGTTAGTATCGCATTTCCATCAATGGATGGTTCGTATACTCCTTCTGAAACTTCGGTTACTTTAACATAACTTACGGTACCATCTTCATTGTAATAATGCCCTTGAATATATAATCCTGTTCCAGAATCAATAGGATCATAATCCCTATTCCTTGGATTCTTCCAACTATTATGTACACCTGTACTAATCTCTGTGCTTAGCAATACATTATTTGAATTAAAAATGTTTAAAGGGGCTGTGTTATAATTCTGAAGTTCAAATCCATACTGTCCTAAAGGGCTCATGTCTTCTAGTAGTTGATCCGTAGTGATTTGACAAGTTATAGCACTCGGTAATTCATCAGCTGCAAAACTCCCATCAGAACAAGGATCCATACAAGCTTGTAAAGCTTGGTTCCATTGTGTTGCTAGTGAGGCTTCCAATTGAATCAATTCTTGGGCACTTAGAAGGGTAAGATGCTCAGGATCATAAATTGCTATTTGCTCAGCAACATAAGCATCTCGTGCTTCTGCTTCGGTGGCATATCCTTCTACAAGACTATCCTTACACTCTTGGCAAGTTGTAAAACATCCATCCAATATCAACGGCGTTGGAGCTATTGATTCCAATGCAACAAAACAAGGATCAGAAGGATCTTGTAGTCTTGCAACATAATCATCGGCATAAATGTTAACTAAAGAATCATTTACAATAAGATTCTTTGCAATTGCAAAAGTTCCCCTTTTTACATTAACGATGGTTTCAGGAAGTGTAAAAATAGCTCCGGTTCCATCTCCTAAATTAACGCTCTGATTAATTGGAACAGTAAGTAAACTTTGTGCATTATCATCAAGCACATCAATGGTCAAATCATATATTATTGGATAAGAAGTATCT
>PHDE01000248.1 GCA_002842505.1 Bacteroidetes bacterium HGW-Bacteroidetes-3
CGGCTTATATTTAGGCACAAAAACAAAAATCATCGATTGTAGGATAAATAGCAACAGTGTTACAATCAACTCAACCGCCACTTCTGCCTATGCAAGCGGAGGAGCAGGTGCTTATGGTGGAGGTTTGGCAAGTTATTACTACGCCCAAATTGAAAATTGCAGCATCGACTCAAACTCTTTGATTGCCTACATAACATACAATGTTGACAATTTCATGACTTTCCCATCAATAACATCGAGAGCCAATGGCGGAGGAATATACTCAAACTCGAAATTAATCCTCCAAAATTCAAGCATCGATAACAATGAAGCCAACAGTTCCACAACTTCGTATTATTACTGGGCTTCGTATTTCAAAAGCTATTGCTATGGAGGTGGAGTGTGCAATGAATATACTACTGCTGGTCAGAAAAGTCTCATCTCGAATTGCACAATCAACAACAACACTTCCAATTCGTACAGCGACCTTGCATATGGTGAAATGAAAGGCGGAGGGATTTATGCAAGAAACATGGATATTCTGAACTGCGAAATATCCAACAACGACACCTATACAGATCTTTCTGTTGCAGGAGGACTAAATCAGGGTGGAGGTATTTATCACGAAGGAACAGGAAAGATTTATTATAGCACAATATCTTTCAACGATGCTTCTGCCGGAACAGGCTTTATTAGCGGAGGTTATACTTCTAATACTTATGGCGGAGGTCTTTACTCCAATTCTGCCGATCCGGTTTCAAATTGTCTTTTTCACAACAACAGTGTAGTAGCCCGAAATAAAGCATATGGAGGAGGAATTTACAATATTAGCACTTCTGTTTTCTCTAATATTACAGTTGCTAAAAATACTTCGTATAGCTCGGTCACTCCAACCCCCGACAATCAAGGTAGCGGAATATACACCAACAACTCCGGTGCAAAATTTCATAATTCAATAATTTACTTTAATGAATTGCTGAATTATTATGACCTGACATCGGCTTCGGAGGTAAAAAACAGCGTTATTCAATTGTATCCCAACGGAGCTACTAATTTTAATATAAATCCGCAATTTACCGATACTGCTGCGAATAATTTTCATGTATCGGCCGCTTCAATTGCAATCAATCGTGGCGACAACCTATTTATCCCTGCTGATATAACGACCGATCTTGACGGAAATTCCAGAGTTTCCGGTTCGAGTGTTGATATTGGTGCATATGAATTGGATTTATGCAAATCATATACTACAATCTATGATGAAATTTGCTTCGGGACGCCTTATGTTTTTAATGGCCAAAACCTTTCAACATCAGGAATTTACAAAGACACTCTTACCAATGTCGCAATGTGCGACAGTATAATCACCTTGAATTTTACTGTTAACTATCCATCCAATGGAATAGATATTATCTCTGCATGCGAAAGCTACATCTGGATTGACGGCGTTACTTATACCTCAAGCAATTCTACAGCTACATTCAATATCATAGGCGGTGCGGCCAACGGTTGCGACAGTCTGGTGACACTGAACTTGACGATTAATCATAGCACAACCGGAACAGACGTTATCTCTGCATGCGACTCATACACCTGGATTGACGGTATTACTTATACCTCAAGCAATTCTACTGCTACTTTCAATATCATAGGTGGCGCGGCTAACGGTTGTGACAGCTTGGTAACATTGAACTTGACGATAAATCACAGTACAACAGGTACGGACATGATTACTGCATGCGACTCATACACCTGGATTGACGGCGTTACTTATACCTCAAGCAATTCTACAGCTACATTCAATATCATAGGCGGCGCGGCAAGTGGTTGCGATAGCTTAGTGACTTTGAATCTGACAATAAATCACAGTACAACAGGTACGGACGTTATTTCTGCATGCGATTCATATACCTGGATTGACGGTATTACATATACTTCAAGCAATTCTACAGCTACTTTCAATATCGTGGGTGGTGCGGCCAACGGTTGCGACAGCCTGGTGACACTGAACCTCACCATAAATCACAGCACAACCGGAACAGACGTTATCTCTGCATGCGACTCATATACCTGGATTAACGGAACAACTTACACAGCAAGCAATTCAACTGATATATACAACATCGTGGGTGGTGCCGCAAATGGTTGCGATAGTCTGGTT
>PHDE01000249.1 GCA_002842505.1 Bacteroidetes bacterium HGW-Bacteroidetes-3
CAAGATCTGGTGTAAAAGGTCCGTTTAAATGAGGGCGCAATTCATCTAAATTTATTTCAATAACTTGATCAAAATAAAGTTCCGGATTTGCATAAACCTCATCATCACCAGTTAAATAAGAAGCAATTTTATTGGCTTCATCAGCCACTTCATTACGGTCGGTTGCACGTAAATAACGTTCAATAGATGCATCATAACCAAATGTAGAAGTTGTGGCGCCAATTTCAGCGCCCATATTGCAAATTGTTCCTTTTCCTGTTGCTGACATTGATTTTGCGCCTTCACCAAAATATTCAACAATAGCGCCAGTTCCGCCTTTTACGGTCAAAATACCGGCAACTTTTAAAATAACGTCTTTTGGAGCCGTCCAACCAGATAATTTTCCGGTTAATTTAACGCCAATCAATTTTGGAAATTTCAATTCCCAAGCCATTCCAGCCATAACATCAACAGCATCTGCGCCTCCAACGCCAATAGCTATCATTCCCAATCCGCCCGCATTTACGGTGTGCGAATCTGTTCCAATCATCATCCCTCCCGGAAATGCGTAATTTTCCAATACCACTTGGTGAATAATTCCCGCTCCTGGTTTCCAAAAACCAATGCCATATTTGTTAGATACTGAAGCCAAAAAGTTAAATACTTCGCTGCTGCTGTTTAAAGCCGATTGTAAATCTTTATCAGCGCCAATTTTAGCCTGAATTAAGTGGTCACAGTGAACTGTTGTTGGCACCGCCACTTTGTTTTTTCCCGCTTGCATAAATTGAAGCAAAGCCATTTGTGCAGTTGCATCCTGACAAGCAATTCTGTCCGGAGCAAAATCCACATAATCTTTACCACGAACAAAAGCAGTTTTTGCTTTACCGTCCCAAAGGTGGTTGTACAATATCTTTTCAGCTAAAGTTAAAGGTTTTCCAACTACAGTTTTAGCGGCATCAACGCGCTCTGCCATTCTGCTGTAAACTCCTTTAATCATTTCAATATCAAAAGCCATATCTATAATTTTATTAAGTTATTTTAATTTAGCGAAGATACGAAAAATGATTGCTTAATTAACAAAATGGCACTTGCTATGGTATTTTTAAAGATATAAATAATTAAAATGCGGAATATTTTTAAAACAATAAAAAACAATCATGAAAACGTTGTAGAAATTAAGAATATGATAAAAAAGAGAGATGCCATTAATTAATTGAGAAAAGGGAAACCATCCCAATTTTGCCAATAAAATACCTATTTACCTATTTGTATTTTTTGTCTCTGTACTTTAAAATTGGCAATTCAAAATAGCGATAAATAAGATTTGAAAACAGAACTGTTACGCTTAAAAATAAAAAAATAAAGCCCAACTTTTGAAAAATAGATTTATTGGCTACCTCAAATATTTCCTGCATTCCAAGTAAAACGATGGAATAGTTCACCAAATAAATGGAATAGGAATTCACGCTAATAAATTTAATTAATTTTGAAAATAAACCTGAGTAATTAAGTTGAGAAAAATAAGGAAATAAAAATGCCAAGCTTAAAATTACTGTTTGCAGATAAATAAATACGTAAAAAGCTAGGTGGGTTTCGGGCAATAAATTTAAATTATAAATAACAAAATGAAGCAACATAAAAATCAATATGCCAGTAATCAAAAAAGAAAATTTATATTTTTCCATAATTTCTGGAAACTTTTTGATCACAAAAACAACTAAAAAACCTACATAAATAGCGTCAATTCTATAAATAACCACTTTTCTGAAAGAAGCACTCCAATCATGTAAAGAATTTATCTCAGCAGTAAAATAATACAATATTTTTAAGAATGTCAATCCAAATATAGAAAGCAACGTAATCCATAGAAATACTTTTTCCTTATGGCTGTTTTTAAATAATTTAAAACTAAAAAAAAGCAAGAAAGGCAAAAGTAAATAAGCATATTCTTCAACGGACAAACTCCAGGCTTCTGTAAAAAAATCTGGATGAGGCGTTGAGAAATTTTGTAAAAAAGGAAAATAGTAACTAATCAGTACTTAAAGTGCCTAAAGTTTGAAGTACTTAAAGTTAAAAAAAAGGGATTTTTACGAAGTAAAACAGTTTCAATGATATTAGAAATA
>PHDE01000071.1 GCA_002842505.1 Bacteroidetes bacterium HGW-Bacteroidetes-3
GGAAAAATTTACGTTTTGCACCATGGCACTATTCACAAAGCTCAATCCTTCCTGTTGTCCCGAACGCACTAAAAACGGACGGTAAACTTCAATGCCGTTTACATACACCAAATTTTCATCGAAATTTCCGCCGCGCACATTGTATTGCGTGCTCAATTCGTTGTTGTTATTAACGCCGGGCAAGGTCATTAAAATGTTTTCAACGCCTTGGTTTGCGCCTGGAATTTTGGCAATATCGCTTGGATTTACATTTAGAAAACCTTGCGCGTCTTTTTTAGTGTCTTTTACAATTACTTCATCAATGATTTCAGTTTTAGCTTCTAAAATGGGTGAAAATTGCAATATTTTATTTTTAGGCAGCTTTACAACTTTAACCAAAGTGGTGAAAGCAATATGGCTAAATGTGAGCTTTATTTCTGTATTTACAGGAATTGTTAAACTATATTCCCCATTTTCGTCAGAAGTGGTTCCGGTATTTAAATACGTAATCGCCACACCTTCAATGGGTGTTTTGTTGCTGGTTTTTAAAACACCTTTAACAGTTGCTGTTTGGGCAATTATTAAGGTTGTTGCCAATAAAAAACACAGGGTTAGCATTGCTGTTTTTAGCATGGACATTTATATTTTTCTGAAGAAAGTTGCCGTAAGCGTGTTTGAATTTCCCACATTGTCCGTGACCACAACCTTTAACTCATGCTTGGAATCGGCAAAAACTTTATCTTTAAAATTGTAGGTTAACAGGCCGGTAGCCACATCATATTCCATGAGAATCCATTGTCCGTTTATTTCAGCTCTGTAGGTATTGATGCCCGATTTATAATCGAAAATCTTAACCTGCAATTTTTCGTGATTTGTCAGCCATTGATTGTCTTTAAAATTATGCAACTGAATGGTAGGCGCTTCTCTGTCGTAAAGCAAGGTAAATTTCCCCAATCTTTTGGTGGAAGCATAAAATGTTGAATCTTTCTTCACTGTTGATTCATAGCTCGTCCTGCCTTTTTTGTTGATGGAAGCGATATACAATTGTTGCTTTTCTATGTCTGAATATTTAGAGACATCGAAAGTAATGGTATAATTGTTATGGATAGGAACAGTTGATTCGTGAACTTTAGCGATAGATTCCGATACGTCAAAATCCAGCCACAAATCATTGTAAAAGGTATTT
The DNA here is from genome assembly GCA_002842505.1 of Bacteroidetes bacterium HGW-Bacteroidetes-3. Lineage (GTDB taxonomy): Bacteria > Bacteroidota > Bacteroidia > Flavobacteriales > Flavobacteriaceae > Lutibacter. The sequence goes on from PHDE01000071.1 coordinate 1,166, forward strand.
TTAGGAAAAGCCACTGTGACGCCATCTTTGCTGAACTCATTAAATAGTGCGGAATTAATTTTATAAGGTGTTACAATTTCTGTTTTGCGAACTAAAATTGAATCATTTTTTCCGATAATTGGAATGGATATTTTTTGGGAATTGCCGTTAAAATCTTTTGCGATAATATCAACGTTGTAAGACTTTTTGTCTTCGATGGTTAAATAGCCATTATTGACGGATGTTGGATACATACTCAATTTATTTGCGGGTTCCACAAAACATTTTTGAATCCGTTGGCCCATTTTATCAAATCGCTCATAATCAATCAATAAATTAATGTATTTGTCTTCAGCAAAAGCCAAAATACTCGCCTTAAATTCGTGAAATTTTTCTCCGTTTACCGAAAGTTCCAAACTGTACAATCCGTTTTGGTTAATGGCATCATCCAATTGGTCGTAGGCATTTACGCCAAAACCTATTTTTCCAAAAGCATTGATTTTGTCGGCCAATAAATCCCCATTATTTAATCTTTTGAAGGAAAGCTGCAACGGAATATTAACTTGGTTTATTTGAGAATCGGTGTCTAAAGAATAACCAACCAAAGTGTTGATTGTCGGACGTTTAGAATCGCTTATTTGAATGCCAAAAAGAAATGGGTTTATCGTTTTTTCTGTGGAAGAATCCCTAATTTCAAAATGCAAATGCGGTCCTATAAATCCACCCGTGCTTCCGCTTAAGGCAATAATTTCTCCTTTGGCCACAGGCAATTCCGAAGCAGAAGGATATACTTGAATTTCAAAACTTTCATTTTTGTATTGTTGTTTTTTAATATAGGCTTCAATGCGGTCGCTAAATTTTTGTAAATGGCCGTAAACCGTCGTATATCCGTTTGGATGCGTAATATAAATCACTTTTCCGTAACCCCAATGCGCAATTTTTATTCGGGAAACATAGCCTTCCGCCGAGGCCAACACATTTAATCCTTCCCTTTGTTGCGTTTTTATGTCTAATCCGGCATGAAAATGGTTAGGCCGCAATTCACCGAAAGTTCCGGCTAAAATTAAGGGAATATCTAACGGACTGCCAAAATAGCTTGTCGGATAGGTATTTTGCATCGTCATGCTTGCTTGTCCGAAGACAAGCAAATGAGAAGTTAATATTAAAAGGGCTATCAGTTTTTTCACAAATATTTTAATTTATTTTATGCTAAAATACTAAATATATTTTTTTATAAAGTTTAAATTTTTAATCATTTAGCATTAATAATTCAAAGTTTTTTATAAAATGCAAAAAAAACAGTTGTAATATTGCGTTACTAACACTAACTTTGTATTTATAGTTTATATTCCTAAAGCAAAGATGAGTTCTATAATACAAGTTGTTAATTTAGTCGAAGATAAACTCAATAAACTTTTGGAAAATTATCATTTTTTGAAGGAAGAAAATGAGTTTTTATTCAATAAAATAGCACTTTTGGAGAATGAATTGGCAGAAGGAAAGCAGTTGTTTAACACTATTGAAAAAAAGTATCAAACATTAAAAATTGCTAAAACTATAGAGGGCAGTAAAGAAGACAGAAGGGAAACAAAACTTAAAATAAATGCATTAATTCGTGAAATTGACACGTGTATTGTTCAATTAAGTGAATAAGATCTTTAAAATGGCAGACTCTTTAAAAATAAAAGTAACTATTGCCGGCAGGGTATATCCAATCAACGTAAAGAACGCAAATGAAGAAGAGGGGATGCGAAAAGCGGCAAAACATATCAACGATTTGGTTGCTAAATTTGAAAAGAATTATGCGGTAAGCGACAAACAAGATGTTTTGGCCATGTGTGCCTTGCAATTTGCGTCACTTATTGAAATTAATGCCATTAATACGGATCAAGATCTGACAGAAGTGACAGAAAAAATTAATAAATTAGGTGCGTTAATTGATGCACAATTAGAAAAATAAGTTCTTTAAAATAAATAAATTAATAATAATACTGCCTACATTAGTTATTGTTTGTTAAACTCAACATTATACCTTTATAAAGGATGAGTCTTAATTGCCAAAGCAAGCCGTTTTAAACGGATCCTTGACCAATTAGTTAATCCTAAACTTGTTTAAAGGAGTTTTCAAGACCTTTCTAATGTAGGTTTTTTTATATCTAAAACCGAAATATGATGGAATATATAATGCCAATTATTGTTGGTATAGCAATAGGGCTCGCAATAGGCTATATAATAGCCAAAGCACTGGAGAAAACGAAGGCCACCAAAATTTTAAGAAACACAAGAAAAGAAGCGGCAACAATTCTTAAAGAAGCACAAATTGAAGCTGAAGCGACCAGAAAAGATAAGATTTTACAAGCTAAAGAGAAGTTTATTGAGTTAAAATCGGAACATGAAAAGGTGATTATTGCCCGTGACAGAAAAATTGCTGAGGCAGAAAAACGTGCACGCGACAAAGAGTCCCAAATTTCCCAGGAACTTGATAAAAACAGAAAATTAAATCTTGATATTACTTCAAAAATCAGTGAGTACGATAAAAAGGTGGAATATTACGACCGAAAAACCGAAGAAGTGGATAAACTTCACCGCAAACAGGTTGATCAGTTGGAGGTTATTTCAGGATTGTCTGCTGCCGATGCCAAAAAAGAACTGATTGCTTCCTTAAAAGAACAGGCGAAATCAGATGCAATGGCAAGCATTCAGGAAACCATTGAAGAAGCCAAATTAACGGCGCAACAAGAAGCGCGTAAAGTTATTTTAAACACCATTCAACGTGTAGGTGTTGAACAAACTGTTGAAAATTGCGTTTCTGTTTTTAATATAGAATCTGATGATGTGAAAGGACGAATTATAGGTCGTGAAGGCCGAAATATTCGTGCACTGGAAGCAGCTACGGGTGTTGAAATCATTGTTGACGATACGCCGGAAGCCATTATTTTATCTTGTTTTGATCCGGTGAGAAGAGAAATAGCGCGTTTGTCGTTGCACAATTTAGTGACCGACGGAAGAATTCATCCTGCCCGTATTGAAGAAGTTGTAAAAAAGACCGAAAAACAAATTCAACAGGAAATTATTGAAATTGGGAAACGCACCGTCATAGATTTAGGGATTCACGGATTGCATCCTGAATTGATAAAAACAATCGGACGAATGAAATATCGTTCTTCTTATGGCCAAAACTTGTTGCAACATTCACGTGAAGTTGCAAATCTTTGCGGCTTGATGGCTGCTGAATTGGGCTTAAACGCAAAATTGGCCAAAAGAGCCGGTTTGTTGCATGATATTGGAAAAGTACCGGAATCAGAAAGTGAATTGCCCCACGCTTTATTGGGAATGCAATGGGCCGAAAAATATAATGAAAGCGCGGAAATTTGCAATGCGATAGGGGCACACCACGATGAAATTGAAATGAAAACATTGATCGCGCCTATTGTGCAGGTTTGTGATGCTATTTCAGGTGCAAGACCGGGCGCTCGCCGCCAGATTTTGGATTCTTATATTCAACGTTTAAAAGATTTGGAAGACATTGCCTTCGGATTTACGGGTGTTCAAAAAGCTTATGCCATTCAAGCAGGAAGGGAATTGCGTGTCATTGTTGAAAGCGAAAAAGTAACGGATGCCAAAGCTGCGGAACTTTCTTTCAGTATTTCACAAAAAATTCAAAATGATATGACTTATCCAGGCCAAGTGCGTGTTACCGTAATTAGGGAAACAAGATCTGTGAACATAGCCAAATAAAGATTATTGTTTGAAAAAACATAAAAGAGGTTGTATAAGAAGTTGGTTTAACCGCAATGATCGCAAAGAAGGCGCAATGTTCGCAAAGTGTTAAGTATTTAAAACCATCACTTTGCGTGCCTCGCGAAAAACCTAGCGTACCTTGCGGTTAATAAAATGAGTTATTTTTAGAGGGCCTTATTTTATTTACCATACTATATTACAAATAATTTGATTGTCATTTTCTTTGATTTTTTTAAGTTCACAAATCAAAAATATTTTTTACATTTACTTCATTAAAAATTAAAATAAATACTTAAAACATATTATTATGGCAAAAAGTCAGGACGCAAAGAAAAACGTCAAAAAAGAACCGCTTAAAACGGCAAAAGAGAAAAAAGAAGCAAAAAGAGATAAGAAAGCAAAAAGAGATTAATGTTTTATGCTAAAAGTTGGAAGTTGGAAGACCGAAGACCGAAGTAGGAAGTTGAAAATATAATTTGGACAGGTCGCGACCTGTCCTTTTTATTCAGAGATCAAATCAAACAACAAAAATTTAAAATATTTATCAAATAAAATTCCTCACTTCATCTTTAATATAAGTCAATGCGGTAGCTGACGGGGCGGCATCCGATAAAATTCTTTTAATAATGGCTTCCCGTAATTCCTGGGCATTGGTAAAGTTCTCTTCTTCCGCAGTTTTTTTAATGAGATAAATGGTGGCGTTTTTTGCGGCCATAATCACGCTCCAACATTCATCTGAGATGTAAATTTGCTGCGCAAGATTGTGTTCAAACTCTTGTTCAACAGTGTTTATTAAACTTTGGGCATAGGCATTTTTATCGTTGTTTACGGAGGTAATCCTTAACACCAATTTTGATGGGTTTATGCGTTCCAAAAATAAAGCCATTCTTTCATAAGCCTGAAGCCGAATTGGCAATGACTGTTTTTGATTTTCTTTTAATATTGACAATTTTATTTTTCTTTCTTCATTATTGGTGTGGTTCAGAAAAAAATAATAAGCGACAGCACCCGTAATTAAAGAGGGAATGGTATAACCTAACAATTCTATAATTTTATTGAATTCCATAATTTTATAAATATTTCCCAAATTTATTACAAGTATTTTAAAACAAGCAATTTTAGATGATAAATATTAGCGTGAATTTATTACTTATTCCAAACTTCTTCAAATTTGTGAAGCGTCAAATTTAGTCGTATTTTATGACAATTTTGTGGGGAGAAATATATTTTTTAAAATAATATGACACTAATTTGGTATGAATAGTATATTTTATATATTTGCCGAAATAAAAAAATCAAAATATCCAATCAAAATTTAAAAAATGAATCGTAAGAAACAATTTATTTTAGTGATAATTTAGTGGTTGATGGTTGAAATTTATGCCCAATCGCTTCAAGTTACAGGAAAAATTATGAAAGTATTTTTAAAAGTATTTTTAATTTCATAATTTTAACTGATAATTATCATAATATGTAAATGAGTTCCTCTTTAATTTTGTTGCAAATCAAACTTAAGTAATTGATTAACAATGTGTAACAATTGTTACAAAACAAAAGAACAATAAATTAAAATAACCATTATGAAAAACATTTTAAAATTAGCACTATTACTTTTAACAACAGCAACATTTGCGCAAGCAGGCCATGTAATGCAGGCCGCCGGATCCGTAAATATGTCCATGGGAGGCGCCGCAACGGCACAACCTTTAGATATTAGCGGCGCTTTACAATGGAATCCTGCAGCAATTTCTGTATTTGACAGTAAAATAATAAATTTTGACATAGGTGCATTCTTTTCATCGCCTGAATTAAGTTCAAGCTTACCTGAAGGAGCCATGTGGCCGGCAGGTGCTTTTGGTCCAGGTTCACCGGCTTCACCAGCTGTTTCAGGAATCACAAAAGATGACAGAGGTGTTTCTCCAATGCCTGCCTTGGCTATGGTTTGGGGAAAAGAAGGTAGCAAACACACTTTTGGCGTTTCTGCTTTTGGCATTAGCGGATTTGGAGTAACTTTTCCTGAAGAAAAAAATCAGCCTTTTAGCCCAACATTTAATCCGACATTAAACTCAAATCCAGTAAATTATCCGCAAAATGCCGGAGGTTTTGGGCACATTGAGTCAGATTATATGTTATTGCAAGTTGGAATTGCCTGGGCGTATGAAATTACCGATAACTTTTCTATAGGCATTCAACCAACCATTAATTATGCAGCCTTGGAATTGGCGCCAAACCCATTGTCATCACCGAGCCAAACTTTAGGTTATCCGGTAAGCGACAATGCTTCTGCGATTGGTTATGGAGCACAATTTGGTTTGTTTTACCATTCACCTAACGGAATTAAATTGGGGGCTTCTTACAAAACAACTCAAAAGTTTGATGATTTTAAATTCAACAATACTTATTTAGACGGTTCTGCTGCTCCAGACGTAAATTTTAATATGGATTATCCTGCAATTTTATCATTTGGACTTGGTTATTCAACAGGTGATTTTGATTTAGCTTTAGATTTTAGACGTGTGGATTATGAAAACACGAACGGATTTGAAGCAAAAGGCTGGACACAAACAGGTTCTGTACAAGGTTTTGGTTGGAAAAATATCAGTATTCTTTCTGCGGGTTTACAATATAAAGGCATTGAAAAATTACCTTTAAGATTCGGCTATACTTATAGCGGCAACCCAATCGACAGTGAATTGGCATTTTTCTCAATTCCTGCAACTGCTGTCATTAAAAACGCTTTCCAATTTGGAACAAGTTACCCTATTAATGATAACTTAAAGCTTAATGGTGTGTTTCATTATGGAACAAGTGGAGACAAAACAGAAGGAAATATTTTAAATCCAATGTTGGCGTCCGCGACAAATCCTTATGGAGCAATGCCAGGAACAAAGGTTGGTTACGAAATGACCACAAGTATGATAATGTTGGGCGTAATTTATACGTTTACTAAATAAATTTTTGGTTAATTAGTTAAAGGCGGCTTCTTCGGAAGTCGTTTTTTTACGCTAATTTGAAAGATGATTGATAAATTTCTTGTTTATTTGTTAAGCCAATTGATCTTTTTTTAGTTCAATCCAAATAATAATTGGTTAATGCCGAAGTAACAAAATTTTATTGTGATGTGGTAAGGTTAAAATTGAACTATATATATTTGTACATTCAGCATAAGCCTAAATCTTTTAAATGATAGTGGACAAAAAAAGCAATTTTCTTTATTTATACGCATTTACATTGTTTATTTTATCCGCTTTGTACGGATTGTTGATGCGATGGAACTTCGCGTTTCCCACCAAATTTATTCCTTATCAAAATTTATTGCAAAGCCATTCTCACGTGGCATTTTTGGGTTGGGGCTATCTTGCCGCTATTGGCGCAATTTTGCATTATTTTGTTTCAGATGCCAATAAACAAAAAAAAGTATATAAAGTAACTTTAACTATTTTATTGGTGGTGATACCTTTAATGTTAATTAGCTTTCCTTTAGGTGGCTATAAAGTATTTTCCATTGTGTTGCTCGCTGTTTTTGGGCTGACTTCTTATGTGTTGTCCTTTAGGATTTTAAAGGATTTGCAGAGAAAATCTACTTCATCTAAATTAATTAGATACGGAATTTACTATTATTTGCTTTCAAGTTTGGCCACTTGGTTTTTGGCTTTTGTAATAGCAACGCAAGGAAAAACAAATTTGTACCACAATACCGTTTATTTTTATTTGCACTTTTTATACAATGGTTTTTTCGTCTTTACGCTATTTGGATTGTTGTTTAAAATTTTTGAAAATCAACAAATTGTAATTTCTGAAAAACTTCAAAAAGGCTTTTTCTTGTTTTTAAATATCGCCTGCATTCCGGCTTATGCATTGTCGGTTTTATGGAGCGGTGTTCCTTTGGCATTTAATGTGATTGGTTTTTTGGCTTCTGTGCTGCAATTATTTTCTTTGGTTTTTCTGATAAAAATAATGAGACAGGCATTTTCACAAATAAATTGGTGTTTCACTTCAAAATTATTGCTGAAATTTGCCATGGTTTCTTACAGCTTAAAAATTATCAGCCAAATTTTATCGGCTTTTCCGTTTATTGTTGAAAAATCGTTGGCGCTAAAACCATTTTTTATAATTGGATATTTACATTTATTCACGTTGGGATTTATGAGTGTTTTGTTGATTTTGATCGCAGAACAATTGGGAAAATTCAGCTTTCGGAAAGCAACTTCAAAAATTGGGATTGCATTGTTTTTAACGAGTATTTTTATTACTGAAATGCTCTTGTTTTTACAGGGATTTTTATTTCTGTTTCAGTTTAATGCCATTAAAAATTACAGTTTGATTTTGTTGATTTTTAGTTTTTTGATGGTGATAGGCTTGTTGGCAGTTTATATAAATCAATTCTCAAAAAAAAATAGGTATTAATTAATTTTGAAGTGAATATTTCGGACTCTCCCGTCATCAGTCTCCCGTCTTCGGGCTTCGGTCTTCCAACTTCCGTCTTCCGTCTTCGGTCTTCCAACTTCCAACTTCCGTCTCCCGTCTTCGGACTTCCGTCTTCCGTTTCCGACTCTCTAGAGGAAGCCAAATAAAAAAAACATTATGCTAAATTTATTGCCTAACTAAATTTGGAGTGGTACTTTTGAATTTTAAACATTTCCTGTGACTAAATACCTAGAAAACCTTAACGAATCGCAAAGAGATGCCGTTGTGCATAAAGATGGAGCCATGATTATTATTGCTGGCGCCGGATCGGGTAAAACGCGTGTTTTAACTTATAGAATAGCACATTTAATGAATCAGGGTGTTGATTCCTTCAATATTTTGGCACTGACTTTTACGAATAAAGCAGCGAAGGAAATGAAAAACCGTATTGCAACGGTTGTGGGCGTTTCTGAAGCCAAAAATTTATGGATGGGAACTTTTCACTCCGTTTTTGCGCGTATTTTACGTTCTGAAGCCGACAGATTAGGGTTTCCTTCTAATTTTACGATTTATGATACGCAGGATTCTGTCAGGTTGCTGACTTCCATTCTCAAAGAAATGGAATTGGACAAAGACAGGTACAAACCAAAACAAGTTTTAAGTCGGATTTCTTCCTTTAAAAATAGCTTAATTACTGTAAAAGCGTATTACAACGATCCCGATTTGATGGAAGCCGATAAAATGGCGCAACGTCCGGAAATGGGAAAAATATACCAAGCTTATGTGGATCGCTGTTTTAAGGCAGGCGCCATGGATTTTGATGATTTGTTGTTGAGAACCAATGAGTTATTGACTCGTTTTCCTGTGGTTTTGGCAAAATATCAAGACCGGTTTAAATATATTTTGGTCGATGAGTATCAGGATACCAACCATTCACAGTATTTAATTGTGAAAGCTTTGGCAGACAGGTTTCAGAATATTTGCGTAGTGGGCGATGATTCACAAAGTATTTATGCTTTTCGTGGGGCAAATATTCAAAATATATTCAATTTTCAAAGAGATTATGAAGATGTGGCTATTTTTAAATTGGAGCAAAATTATCGTTCCACAAAAAATATAGTGGAAGCCGCCAATAGCGTTATCGAAAAAAATAAAACCAAACTCGACAAACAAATTTGGACCGAAAATGATGAAGGTGGAAAGGTGAAAGTGATGCGAACAGCTACAGAAGTGAGCGAAGGCAGGTTTATTGCAAATTCTATTTTTGAAAATTCGATGAATTTGCAGATGAAAAATTCTGATTTTGCCATTTTATACCGAACAAATGCACAGTCTAGAGCCATTGAAGACGCACTTCGCGAAAAAAATATAGATTATATAATTTATGGCGGTTTGTCGTTTTACCAACGCAAAGAAATTAAAGACACCTTGGCTTATTTGAGGCTGTTGGTAAATCCGACAGATGAAGAAGCGCTGAAAAGAATTATTAATTATCCGGCCAGAGGCATTGGAGACACTACTGTCGACAAGCTTTCAGTAGCGGCGAATCACTATAAAATTTCCATTTTTGAGTTGTTGCTGAACCTCAATACTTTTGACCTAAACCTTAATTCGGGGACAAAAACAAAGCTGATAAACTTTGTGACCATGATGCAACATTTTCAAATTGAATCACAAACCAAAAATGCTTTCGAGATTGCTGAATTTGTGGTAAAAAAAACACGATTAATCCAAGATTTAGAAAGTGACGGAACACCGGAAGGCGTTAGTAGGGTAGAAAATATTCAGGAGTTGCTTAATGCAATCAAAAATTTTACCGATGAACAGCAGGAAAAAGAAGAAGATGATTCCCTTGCTTTTTTCTTGGAGGATGCGGCGTTGGCTTCCGATTTGGATAAAAAAGTAAAAGATGACAAACCCTGCGTTTCCTTAATGACCATTCATTTGGCTAAAGGTTTGGAGTTTCCTTTTGTATATGTTGTTGGTTTGGAAGAAAATCTATTTCCATCGGCAATGAGCATGAACACACGAAGCGAATTGGAAGAAGAACGCCGTTTGTTTTATGTTGCTTTAACGCGTGCCGAAAAACAGGCCTATTTAAGTTATGCGCAAACCAGATATCGCTGGGGAAAATTGATTGATTGTGAGCCAAGCCGATTTTTGGAAGAAATTGATAATGTGTTTTTAGAACATTTAACACCTAAAATGCTGCCGCCTAAACCGAGTTCTTTTATTGATGAAGCTATTTTTGGCGACATTCCGCAAGATAGAATTCGTTTTAAAAAACCCATACAACGCACTCCAGTAAAAAAGACAACCGAACCCAAAATTGAATTCAAAAGTCCGCCAAACTTTAAAAAGGTTGACGATTCATTGGTTTCATCCGTAAATTTATTTGATGACAATATTGTTGTGGGAACTATTGTGGAACACGCAAAATTTGGAAAAGGGGAAGTGTTGGGTTTAGATGGTTATGGCGCCAATCAAAAAGCTGAAATAAGATTTGCTTCAGATGGCGTTAAAAAATTGTTGTTACAATTTGCAAAGTTGGTAATTATAGGCTAAATACACATTGTAAAACCAAATTTTATATTGTAATTTGCAAAAAATATTATAGAAAGAACAGATCCATGGAATTTGATTTAGAATACAATTCAGAAAGACCCCATTTAATTATCCCTGAATACGGACGGCATGTCCAAAAATTGATCGACAATTGCGTAGCCATTGAAGATGTTGAAGAGCGCAATAAAATGGCAAGAGCCATTGTTGACGTGATGGGAAATTTACAGCCACATTTACGAGATGTACCCGATTTTAAGCACAAATTATGGGATCAGCTATTCATTATGTCCGATTTTAAATTGGATGCGGAATCTCCCTATCCAAAGCCTGAAAGAGAGGAATTGGCGGCAAAACCAGAAAGATTGGCGTATCCGAAATACGATTCAAAATACCGATTTTACGGCAATAACATTCAAACGATGATTGCTGTGGCTTTAACTTGGGAAGAAGGCGAAGCCCGTGAAGCCTTGTATTTTGCCATTGCCAACCACATGAAAAAATGTTACCTAAATTGGAATAAAGATACGGTTGACGATCATATCATTTACAACCATTTACTAGATTTGTCGAAAGGAAAAATTGATTTGGAAGGCAAAAATGAAACTTTAACGGAAGTTAAAGAACTGATGAAAAAAAGAAAGCCAACAGGCAAAGTTAAAATATTGAAAAAGAAACAATAAACCCATTCATCTACCAATATAATGTCAACATTTGTTATAGAAGGAGGTCATAAATTAAGCGGAAGCATTACCCCTCAAGGTGCAAAAAATGAAGCACTTCAAGTAATTTGCGCAGTTTTGTTAACCCCGGAAAAAGTGACCATCAGCAATATTCCCGATATTAGGGATGTTAACAAATTGATTTATATTTTAAGTGAATTGGGGGTAAAAACGGATAAAATCAGTCCAGATACCTACACTTTTCAGGCTGATGAACTGGATTTAGATTATTTAGAATCGGAAAAATTTAAAGTTGAAGGAAGTTCTTTGCGCGGTTCAATTATGATTGTTGGTCCGTTATTGGCGCGTTTCGGGAAAGGATATATACCGCGTCCGGGCGGCGATAAAATTGGCCGACGCAGGTTGGATACGCATTTTGAAGGATTTATACAATTAGGCGCCACTTTCAGATACAATAAAGATGAACGTTTTTATGGCGTGGAAGCTAAGCAACTTGTTGGAACAGACATGTTGTTGGATGAAGCTTCAGTTACGGGAACCGCGAATATTGTGATGGCTGCGGTAATGGCCAAGGGAATCACCACAATTTACAATGCAGCTTGTGAACCTTATATTCAGCAATTGTGTAAAATGTTGAACAGTATGGGCGCAAAAATTGAAGGCATTGGCTCTAATCTGTTGCATATTAAAGGCGTTAAAAAATTAGGGGGCTGTACCCATAGAATTTTGCCTGATATGATTGAAATTGGCAGCTGGATTGGGATGGCGGCTATGACACAATCATCTCTTACCATTAAAGATGTAAGTTGGAACGATTTGGGTTTAATTCCCCGTGTTTTTCAAAAATTGGGAATTAATTTAGAAAAAAGAGGGGACGATATTTTTATACCGCAACAAGACAGTTACGAAATTCAAAATTTTATTGATGGTTCAATTTTAACCATATCCGATGCGCCTTGGCCAGGTTTTACGCCTGATTTGCTGAGCATTATTTTGGTGGTGGCCACACAGGCAAAAGGAAGCGTGCTGATTCATCAAAAAATGTTTGAAAGCCGTTTGTTCTTTGTCGATAAATTGATTGACATGGGCGCTAAAGTAATCCTTTGCGATCCGCATCGCGCTACAGTTATTGGAATGAACCACGAATTTAACTTAAGAGGCACCACAATGGCTTCACCCGATATTAGGGCAGGAATTGCGTTATTAATAGCTGCACTTTCGGCAGACGGAACCAGCACCATCCAAAATATTGAACAAATAGACAGAGGCTACCAAAATATTGACGAACGTTTACAGGCAATTGGCGCTAAAATAATTAGGGTTGAATAAATTGTTTATTTGTTTAGGTGTTTAGTTGTTTCACTTCGACTGCGCTCAGTGACCTTTATTTCTGCTTTGAACTTCTAACTTCCGTCCCGATAGAGTTATCGGAATCCGTATTCAGTCTTCTTCGGTCTTCGGTCTTCGGTCTTCCGACCTTTTAATTATCAATTATCACGTGTCATATTGGCATATCTCAAAAAATGGCAATACTTTTGCAGGCGAATAAAGGATAATTATTTTATGTAAAAATTATGGGTAAAAAGAAAGACAATAAGGAGTCGAAAGAAATAAATGATCAGGATATTAATCAGCAAGAATCACAGGAAGTAAGTGTTGAAGAGCAACTGAAACAAGAACACTCTCAGGAAAAGGACAAATTTTTACGATTATTTGCCGAGTTTGAAAACTATAAAAAACGTACTTCACGGGAGCGAATAGAATTATTTAAAACTGCCAATGAAGATTTAATGACAGTTTTGTTGCCAATTTTGGATGATTTTGATCGCGCTTTGAATGAAATTAGAAAAGCGAGCGATGAAGATAAAGAACTTTTAAGAGGCGTAGAGTTGATAAATAATAAATTAAGAAACTCTTTGGCCCAAAAAGGCCTTAGCGTTATTGAAGCAAAAGCAGGAGATGTTTTTGATGTTGAATTGCATGAAGCCATTACACAAATTCCGGCGCCAAGCGATGACCTAAAAGGAAAAATTATTGATGTTCTTGAGCAAGGATATAAGTTGGGCGAAAAAGTTATCAGATATCCAAAAGTTGTAATAGGACAATAAATAAAGAAAAATGAAGCAAGATTATTATGAAATATTAGGCATCTCCAAAAATGCCACACCTGCAGAAATCAAAAAGGCTTATCGTCAAAAAGCAATTGAATACCATCCTGATAAAAATCCGGGAAACAAAGCTGCTGAAGAAAAATTTAAAAAAGCTGCGGAAGCTTACGAAATTTTAAGTGACCCAAATAAAAAAGCGCGTTACGACCAATATGGCCATGCAGCGTTTGAAAATGGTGGCGGTAATGGTTACAGCGGCGGCGGAATGAACATGGATGATATTTTCAGCCAGTTTGGAGATATTTTTGGTGGCGGCGGTTTTGGCGGAGGCAGCTTTGGCGGTTTTAGTGGAGGAAGTCGGGGAAGAGCCCGTGTTAAAGGAAGTAACTTGCGAATTAGAGTTAAATTAAATTTAGAAGAAATAGCAAACGGCGTAGAAAAAAAGGTAAAAGTTCGAAGAAAAGTAATGGCCGAAGGCGCTACCTATAAAACTTGTACTACCTGTAATGGTGCCGGTCAGGTAATGCGTGTCACCAATACCATTTTAGGCCGAATGCAATCTGCTTCTACTTGTCCGACTTGTCACGGAGCAGGAGAAATTCTGGACAAAAGACCAAAAAATGCCGACAGTGAAGGTTTGGAATTTAAAGAAGAAACTGTTTCCATAAAAATCCCTGCCGGTGTAACCGAAGGTGTTCAGCTAAAAGTAAATGGAAAAGGAAATGCAGCGCCCGGAAACAATGCAATAGACGGAGATTTAATTGTGGTGATTGAAGAAATTGCCCACGAAACCTTAAAAAGGGAAGGAACAAACTTACATTTCGACTTATATATTAATTTTTCTGAAGCAGTATTGGGAATTTCAAAAAACATAGATACGGTAACAGGAAAAGTAAAAATTAAAATTGAGCCGGGAACCCAATCAGGAAAAATTTTACGATTAAGGGGAAAGGGATTACCAAGCATAGACAATTACGGAAATGGAGATTTGTTGATACATATTAATGTATGGACACCACAAACGCTTTCAAAAGAACAAGAAGCGTTTTTTGAAGCCAATAAAAAGGACGAAAATTTCAAGCCAAATCCTTCAAAATTAGACAAATCATTTTTTGAAAAAGTAAAAGATATGTTTTCGTAAAAAAATAAATGTTAAAAAATTTTATTTTTTTTGAAAATAAACTATATTTGAAAAGTTGTTGGTGAAATATCCAATAACACTTTTTCTTTTTCATAGCAATTTTCCCACTCAGAGATGAGTGGGTTTTTTTTTGATTAAATTTTAGCTTATTTTTGCAAAAAATTAGTAGGTCGTCTTATCGCTTCAATTTATTGGAGAGGAAAGTCCGGACACCAAAGAGTAGCATAGTGGATAACATCCATCCGGCGAAAGCCGAGGACAAGTGCAACAGAAAGCAAGTACAGTTCGGCTGTAGTGAAACCAGGTAAACTCTATGCGGTGAAATGCCATGTATATTGAAATTTTAGTGTTACTCGCATTATTTCAAGGGGTAGGCAGCTTGAGCTATAGAGCAATTTATAGTCTAGATAAATGATAAGAACTTTTCGAAGTACAAAATCCGGCTTACAGACCTACTTATTTTTTTCTTTTTTAAGATTTTGGAAATCTCCCTAATTTGAATAAAAAGGTTACTTTTATTCAAATTTAAAGAATGAATGCTACGCAAAACAATAGGGTTTTTGGATTGGATTTTCTCAGGTCTGTTGCCATATTTTTAGTGGTAATATCGCACGCTTCATTATTGGCATTTCCAAATTCAAAAAATCCCATTTTTACCGTAATAAGAATTTTAGGCGCCATTGGCGTAGATTTGTTCTTTGTTTTAAGTGGTTTTCTGATAGGTGGAATTCTTTTAAAAAAAATAGAACTTTACAAAACTGGCAAAAATGATTTGATCAGTTTTTGGAAACGCAGGTGGTTTAGAACGCTTCCCAATTATTTTTTAGTGCTCTTTTTAAACATATTGATTTTTTTGTTTTTAGGAAAAGATTTACCAAAATCCATTGTATTATATTTTCCGTAACTAATCAGTGCCTAGAGTTAAAAATTTCAAGCCCAACAACCGTATCAAAACGAGACATTTTCTTAATTTTTTCAAAAATGGCTTATTTCTAATATCATTGAAACTGTTTTACTTCGTAAAAATCCCTTTTTTTTAACTTTAAGTACTTCAAACTTTAGGCACTTTAAGTACTGATTA
>PHDE01000072.1 GCA_002842505.1 Bacteroidetes bacterium HGW-Bacteroidetes-3
ACCTTTATGGTGATTTTATTTAAAAGAGCCGCGTTGCAAACGCTTTGTTTTGTTCACATAAGTAAGTAGGTACTCGTCGCAGACGAGCACCAGAAGGATGAAACTTCTACTGGCTTATTTTATAATTTTCCTCACGCAATTCCTCACGCAAAAAGAAAAAGGACTTAAGTTAATTACCTAAGTCCTTGATTTGTAAGTAGCGTGATCCAGAATTGAACTGGAGACCTCCGGGTTATGAATCCGACGCTCTAACCAACTGAGCTACCACGCCATTTATTGAGGGTGCAAATATAAAAAATAAAACGTGCGTAAAACAAAAATATCTGCTTAATTTTTAATTTATAATTTTTTTTAAAACGAATATTTATTTATATTGCCCATTTAAAAATAGACTATGACAGCAAAATTAAAATTTGAAATGGAATTTCCAATAATGGCTTCGCCACATATGCTATATCAATACTTTGGTTCACCTTCCGGACTTTCAGAATGGTTTGCGGATAATGTAAATTCCAGAGGAGAAATTTATACTTTTATTTGGAATGGATCAGAAGAAAAAGCCAAAGTGCTACAGGAACGCCCTGATGAAAAAATTAAATTTAAGTGGTTAAGTGACGGTGAAGATAAATCTTTCTTCGAGTTTAGGATTGAAGTGGATGAAATCACCAAAGATGTTTCTTTAATTGTTACCGATTTTGCGGATGAAGATGATATAGATGATGCAAAAATGTTTTGGGAAAACCAAATTGACGAACTTAAACGCACTATTGGCGCTTAAAAAATATGTTTTAAATAAAAACCTTGAATCGCTTCAAGGTTTTTTTATGTAGTTTTGTCCCTAAACAGTATAGAAATGATAAATTTTAATGGCATCATGCTAGATGAATCGAAAGCAATGTTGAATGCAAATAATAGGGCTTTTAACTATGGTGATGCGCTGTTTGAAACCTTGAAAATTGTGAATTCAAAAATATATTACTTAGAAGACCACTATTTTAGACTGATGGCTTCCATGAGAATGTTGCGCATGGAGATTCCCTTAAATTTTACCATGGAATTTTTTGAAAGTGAATTGCTAAATACCGCGGAACAAAATAACTTGGAAAGCGCCAGGGTTCGATTGACTGTTTTTAGGAAAGATGGCGGACTTTACAACCCAACCAGCAATCAAATTGATTATTTAATAGTGGCTTCGCCATTGCAAATTTTGGTGAAAGAAAAGTATTCCGTTGATATATTTAAGGATTATTACCTGAATTCCGATATTTTGTCAACCATTAAAACAACAAATAAAATAATAAATGTTTTGGCCAGTATTTACGCCTCTGAAAATGGATTCGACAATTGTATTTTGGTAAATGAAAGAAAACAGGTTGTTGAAGCAATCAATGGAAATATTTTTATGGTGAAAGGAAATACCATTAAAACGCCACCAATTACTGAAGGTTGCATCAAAGGAATTACAAGAAAAAAAATAATAGAAATCGTTTCAAAAAGTGATGATTATTCCATTGAAGAAACTGAAATTTCCCCTTTTGAACTGCAAAAAGCCGATGAGATTTTTATCACGAATGTTATTGTGGGCATTCAGCCAATAACGCAATACAAGAAAGCCGCTTTCGGAACAAAAGTTTCATCAGCATTGGCTTTGGAGTTGAGTAAGTTAATTTAATGCCGGATTTTTAGGTGCATTTGCCCAAATTTGGTATTCACCACCAAATTCCATCAATTGATTTTTCCATAAAGTAGTGCTGTTTTCCTGCAATAAATTCGGATATTTATTTTCAGTTACAATCCAAGAGGCTTCATTCAACTCTTCTTTTAATTGTTCAACAGACCAGCCTGAATAACCCAGGAAAAAACGAATGTCCGTAGCATTCAAAAGATGATTGTTCAATAATGCTGTTAAAGTTTCAAAATCGCCGCCCCAATGCATATTTTTGTCTATTTGAATGCTGTTTGGAATTAAATCGGGCGAATTGTGAATAAAATATAGGTTCTCTTGTTCAACGGGTCCGCCATTATAAATTTTAAAATCGCAGTTTATCTCGGGAATTAAATCATTTAAAACAAATTTAGAAGGTCTGTTTAAAATAAATCCAATACACCCATCTTCTCCATGTTCAGTTAAATAAATAACCGACCTGTTAAATGCTTTGTCATTTAAAATAGACGGTTCTGCAACCAGTAATCTGCCTTTTGATGGATTTTTTATTAACATATACTAATTATGAATTAATAAATATAATAAAATTTATCAATAAAAAAAACTCTCTAAGTTTATTTTAGAGAGTTTTGTGTTATAAGAAATAGTTCTTATATATTAGTTTACTGCATCGCCAAGACCGGCGCCCGCTTTAAATTTTACAACATTTTTTGCTGCAATTTTAATAGTTTTCCCTGTTTGGGGATTTCTTCCTTCTCTTGCTGCTCTTTTAGATACAGACCAAGTTCCCCACCCAACTAAAGCTACTTTATCTCCTTTTTTAAGAGCGCCAGTTACATTTTCCGTTAATGATTCTAAAGCTGCTTTTGCGGCTGCTTTTGTGATGCCGGCATCAGCTGCCATTGCATCAATTAAATCTGATTTGTTCATAAATTTAGATATTAAATTAATTGGTTAAACATTTTTTGCTACGAATAGCTTAACAAAGTTATACGGAATAAGGGTTTGTGCAAGTTTTTGTGCAAGAAAGTGACTTTTTTGTTGATAAATAACGCTAAATGTTAATAACATCAATAGTTATTGGAGAAATATGTTGGAAGCCCTTTAAAATATGGCGTTTATTGCATAAATGCTTTTTCACTAAATCGGAAGCCGTTTAACAAACTTTTGCTGTCCATTTGTTTTTTGCCGGATAGCTGTAAACTTTCAATAATAATATAGCCTCCGGAGGCTGCCACTTTTAGGTCGTTTTTGGATGCAATTACAATTCCGTTTTTATATTGATGTGAGGCAATTTCCATTTTAACGCCAAAAATTTTGACCTTAATTTCATCACCATTATTTACAAGGGTTGTCCAAGCTGCCGGATACGGATTTAAACCTCGTATTAAATTGTAAATTTTGCTTAAAGGTTCATTCCAATTAATTTTACACGTTTCCGTAAATATTTTTGGGGCTGCTTTTTCTTCGATTTCTGGTTGCTTAAAAGTTTTAACCGTTTCTTTTTCAATTTGCTGTACCGTTTTTACCACCAATTTGCTACCAGCTTCCATCAATTTATCGTGCAATTCCCCTAAAGTTTCATTTTCGCCAATATTAACTTCTTCCTGTAATATAATGTTTCCGGTATCAATTTTTTCATCAATAAAAAAAGTGGTGACACCCGTTTTTGTTTCGCCATTTATGATGGCCCAATTAATGGGTGCGGCTCCTCGGTAATTTGGCAAAAGCGACGCATGCAAATTAAAGGTTCCGTTTTCCGGAAGTTGCCAAACTTCTTTCGGCAACATTCTGAATGCCACAACAATTTGCAAGTTGGCATTTAAGTATTTTAATTGTTCAATAAATTCTTCACTTTTTAAATTTGTTGGCTGTAAAATGGGCAAGTTATAGTCTAAGGCATATTTTTTTACAGATGATTGTTGCATTTTTTGTCCTCTTCCGGCAGGTTTGTCGGGAGCTGTCACCACGCCAACCACCTTAAATTTTGCTTTTATAAGCGCGTCTAATGTTGCAACGGCAAAATCGGGTGTTCCCATAAATAAAATGCGTAAATCTCTCATTAAAAAGTGCGTTTAAATTTATTTTGCGAAGTTATTGTTATTTTATTTTTTTCTAACAGTATTTTTAATGAATTTAAAATTTCAGCTTCTGAATAATCTAACGACACAACCAATTCTTGGGAGGAAAGTGCGCGATCTTTCAGCAATTCCATAATTTGGTCCAAAATGGTTTGTGTTGCATTGTGTTTTGCTTTTTTTGCCTTGCAGTTGTCACAAGTGCCGCAAGGTTCGGCCACAAATTCATTAAAATAGGAGAGAAACTGAAGTGTTCTGCAAGTTTTAGTGTTTTCTATATAAGAAATTACCGCTTTTAATTTTTCCGATTTTAAATTATTTTGTTGCTCAATATTTCTTGAAATGCTGTTAATGGTGTAATTATCGTCCCTTGCAACCAAAAAGGATAGTTTTGAGGTGGTGTTTTCATAACTGTAATGAATTATTCGGTTGCTGTGTAATTCTTTTAGCTGCCTGATCACTTCATTTTTTGGGCAATTTAATTTTTTGGAAAGCTTGTATTCATTAATAATGGTATAATGTTCAAAAATACCTCCATAACTTCTTAAAAGAAGTTTAATAAGCTCATTTGAGGATGGATGGCTGCTTAAATAATCAAAAATTTGAGGATTGTTGACCAAAAACTTGAGCGTTGATTTTTTGCTGTAATTTTCATCGAGCAAAAGGATATTTTCACGTTCCAAAACTTTGATGGCATTGTAGGTTAACAATAAGTTTAGGTTATAGGTTGCGCAAAATTCCTGCAAGGAAAAGCTAAATAATTGCGAAGGCATTTCACCCATGGAAATGGCATAATACTGATTTAAATGACCATAAACCAATTTTACGGTTTTGGTCGTGGCGGTATGGGCTTCAAATTTAGAAGAAGCTTCAAACAAAGTTGTTTTATTCGCTAAAATGATAGCGTAGGATGTTTTTCCGTTTCTTCCTGCTCTTCCTGCTTCTTGAATATAATTTTCCAGGCTACCTGGCGTATTTATATGGATTACGGCTCTTACATTCAATTTATTGATGCCCATTCCGAAGGCGTTTGTGGCAACCATTATGGGCGTTTTGTCGCTCATCCAATTTGCATAAGCTTCATTTTTTTCTGAAGTAGACAATCCGCCGTGGTAAAAACTGCTTTTAAAATTATTTTTCAGCAAAAAATGGCAGACTTCCTTGGTTTGCTTTCTGTTGTTGGTGTAAATAATTACTGAGGCATTTATTTTGGACAATAGCTGAAGAAGTTTGCCGTAAATATCTTCAGTTATGCGAACTTGATAAATTAAATTGTCTCTTTTAAATGATTTTTTAATGATTTTGGCCTCTTTCAACCCTAAATTATTTTGGATATCTTCCAAAACCCTTTGGGTGGCTGTTGCGGTTAAAGCTATAAAAGTTGCGTTTGGCTGTAAATCTTTCAGTAGGCTTAATTTTAAATATGAAGGCCTAAAATCGTGTCCCCATTCCGAAATGCAATGTGCTTCATCAATGGCGATAAGCGAAACGTTTAATTGTTTTATTTTTTCCTGAATAAAACTTGATTGCAGCTTTTCGGGAGAAAGGTATAAAAAGTTAAAACCGCCAAACTGTAAATTGTCAAACGCAATAATAATTTCTTCCTGATTTAGTTGCGAAGTTAAAGCAATGGCTTTAATATTCCTTTCCCTTAAATGGTTAACCTGGTCGTGAATTAAGGCTATTAAGGGCGAAATTACAATACAAACACCTTCCAAAAGCAAAGCGGGAACCTGATAGCATATCGATTTTCCGCCACTGGTTGGCAATAACACAATGGTATTTTCACCTTTTAAAACAGCGGTTATAATTTCCTCCTGTGGTGTAATAAATTGGTCGTAATCCCAATATTTTTTTAATATTTCAAGCGGCGTGTCCATTATTTTATGGAGGCCAAAATAAAATTGGCCCGTTCTTCAATGGTGCCCACAGGAACTTCAATAATGGCGTAATTTAGAGCAATATAAGTTCTTTCCAAGTGATTGTGAATTGCCAAAGCTTGTTCAAAATTTTCGTAGCGCTCATTGTCGGTAATATAAATTTCTTCCCAGGGAGCCATCAAAAAAATATAATTGTAACGGTAAAAATTACTGGTATTGATATAGGTTTTTGGATAATCAACGCTAATATAGTTCATATATGCGTGCACATCGGGAATGCCTCTGTCGAAAAATACTTTGGTGCTATTTTTTTTCTCGGCTTCAATATATTGGTTTACGCGCCCTTCCAACAACAATTCACTAAATAATAATGGATGTGTTAAAAATAGTTGTTCTGTGCCATTTTGTCGGGCATTTTGTGTAACCTCCCTAGAAATTTCGGGCATACAAACATAATTGCGTTTGGCCAATTCTTTTATTACGGTAGACTTTCCTGTGCCGGGACCGCCGGTTATTACAATTTTAGTTTGCATTAGGCAAAAATAAGGTATTCATTAAATTATACTAAAAATAATCATGTAATTTTGTCAGCTAAATATTAACACCCCTAAAATGGTATTATTAACCAGACGAAAGAATATAGAAAAAAGATAAAAGACTAATATAATAGAAATCAATTGTTTACCACATTTACTTTTCCTTATATATTACCGTCGATTTAATATATTTGCAAACCGTTAATAAAAAAAAATGGACAATAGAACAGCATTTTACGAAAAATTAAAGAAAAAATTAGACGAAAGCAATATTTTTCCTTCAGAATACCTTTTTAAATTTATTGTTTCATCCGAAGAGGAAAAAATAAAACAGGTGGAGGATTTATTTGATTTTAAAGGAGCCATAATTACAAAAACTGCTTCGAAAAAAGGAAAATTCACCAGTGTTTCCATTCATGTGATTATGAAAAATGCCGATGATATTATTTCAATATACGTTGAGGCCGAAAAAATTGAAGGGATTATTTCTTTGTGATTCCTTTAACAGCACATACCAAAAATAAAAAATAAATTGCACCGATTTTGTCAAAATTAATCTGTCTTTTTAAGACAAAAAATCATTTTTACTTGAGTGATGAACCACAGAAATCTGAAAATTAACGCATAAATTTTTTTATGAGATCAGCCTTTTTATTTTTATTGTCACTTATTTTTTTGCAATCATGTAATTATTTTACGTTTAAAAAAGACACGCGCCAGGCAGTTGCAAGGGTAAATGACACTTATTTGTACAAAGATGATTTAAAGGCGATTATTTCAAAAGACATTACCAAGCAAGACAGTATAACGCTGGTAAATAATTATATCAACAGTTGGATTAAGCAACAACTATTATTGTCCAAAGCGCAATTAAATTTAGAAAATAAAGCAGGGGAATTTGAAGATCTCGTGAAAAAATATCGTGAAGATTTGTTTATAAATTCCTATAAAGAGGCGGTTGTAGAACAATATTTGGACACCAAAATTACACAAGATGACATTGACCAGTTTTATTTAAACAATAATGAAATTTTTAAACTTAATGAAGAATTGGTAAAGGTAAAATACATTAAATTAGGGAAAGATGTTTTACATAAAAATGAGCTTATCAATTTGTTTAAATCAACAAAAAAATCGGATTTGGACAAGCTAAAGGAAAAGGCGCTGTTTATGAAATCACATCACTTAAATGATTCAATTTGGATTAAATACAGTGATTTAATTAATGAAATTCCGATTTTAAAAATTGAAGACAAGCAACAGGTGTTAAAAAAAGACAATTTTATTCAAAAAGAAGATTCATTAAGCTTATATTTGGTCACTGTAAAACAGGTGTTGAAAAGCAATGAAATTGCGCCAAAAAGCTATATTACGCCTACCGTTAAGCAAATGATTTTACATCAACGAAAATTATTATTATTAAAAAATATTGAAGAAACATTAATGAATGATGCCACTAAAAAACAACAATTTGAAATATATTAGCATGAAAAAAAACACAATTGCAATAGCATTGCTGTTATTGGTTACGGGAATAAATGCACAAGAGCGAATAAAACTGGATGGAGTTGCTGTTGTAGTTGGGAAAAATATCGTGCTTGATTCCGATATTGATAAATTTAAAAAAGAATTACAACAACGTATTGAAGGTAAAATAGACATTACGGATTGCGAAATATTGGAAGAAGTAATGACCCAAAAATTGATTGCGCATCATGCAGTTGTTGACAGTGTTGTGGTTTCTGAAGCTGATATAAATACAGAAGTTGAGCGGAATATTTCTTATTTCACCCAACAATTGGGAACCATGGAAAAAGTGGTGAAGATGTATGGATTTAATGATGAGGAAGACTTGAGAAAAGAATTGTTTGAAATCCAAAAAGAGCAACTTCTTATTCAAAAAGAAAGAGCAAGCATTACCGAAAAAATTGATGTGACTCCAGAAGAAGTGAGAACTTATTTCAAAAACCTGGAAAAGGACAATAACTTGCCTGAATTTAGTGCTGAAATTGAATTGGCTCAAATTGTAAAAACAATAAAGCCTTCCGAAGAAGAAACCAATAGGGTTATTGAAAAATTGAAAGAAATTAAAAAGGAAATCGAAAGCGGTTTCAGCTTTAGGCTAAAAGCAATCATAAATTCGGACGATCCCGCCGTTTCCGGAACAGGCCCAGGAGCTGCCGGATTGTACACGCTCACCAGAGAAAGCGGTTTTATCAAAGAATTTAAAGAGGTGGCTTTTAGTTTGGACGAAGGAGAGATTTCAGAACCATTTGAATCGGGTTTTGGATTTCATATTATTTTGGTTGAAAAAATAAAAGGACAAGAACGTGATGTGCGCCATATTTTAATACAACCAAAAATTAGCAAGGCTGAATTGGAAGCTTCATTTAACGAATTGGCGAAAGTGAGGGAACAGGTGCTTAATGGGGAAATTACTTTTGAAGAAGCCGTTTTGAAATACTCTGATGACAAAGAAACCAAGAATAATAAAGGTTTGCTGTTGAATCCACAAACAAATGATACGCGTTTCGATTTAACTAGAATGGATCCAAATCTTTATAATAAAATTAGCAACTTAAAAGCAGGTGAAATCACCGAGCCATTTTACGACGAAATTAGAGGAGAATCCAAAATGCACAAAATAATTTTAGTGAAAAGCAAAGATGATGCGCATACCGCAAATTTTGCTAAGGATTATGAAAAAATTCAACAATTAACTTTGCAAAAAAAGAAAGAAGAAACGGTTGAAAAATGGGCAAAAGATAAAATTAAAGACACTTACATTAAAATAAACGACGAATATAAAAAATGCGATTTCAAAAATAACTGGAAAAAGGAATAGTATGTCAGATGTCACTGCATTAAAAGAATTGGTTGAAAAGCATAAAGCCCTTAAACAAGAAATTGGGAAAGTGATTATTGGGCAACATGAAGCCGTAAACCATATTTTATTATCCATTTTATGCGGTGGGCATTCTTTGTTAATCGGCGTTCCCGGATTGGCAAAAACTTTAATGGTGCAAACAATTTCAGAGACCTTGGGACTCGATTTTAAACGCATTCAGTTTACGCCCGATTTAATGCCTTCAGATATTTTGGGAAGTGAAATTTTAGATGAAACAACCCATTTTAAGTTTTTAAAAGGGCCAATTTTCAGCAATATTATTTTAGCCGATGAAATAAACCGCACTCCGCCAAAAACACAAGCGGCTTTGCTGGAAGCGATGCAGGAGCGATCTGTGACTATTTCTGGACACCAACATAAATTGGCAAATCCTTTTTTTGTGTTGGCTACCCAAAACCCAATTGAGCAGGAGGGAACTTATCCCTTGCCGGAAGCGCAATTAGACCGATTTATGTTTTCCATTAATTTAGATTATCCGAGTTTTAAGGAAGAAGTTGAGGTGGTAAAAAACACGACCAATGATGAAAAGAAAATGGTAAACACCTTACTTTCTGCAGAAGAAATAAGGAGTTTTCAAAGATTGATCAGAAGAATTCCCGTACCGGACAATGTGATTGAATATGCGGTGAGATTGGTGTCTAAAACACGTCCAAATAATGATTATTCAACCAAAATGGTCAATGAATATATAGATTGGGGCGCTGGACCGAGAGCTTCACAATTCTTAATATTGGGGGCGAAAGCAAATGCAGCGGTAAACGAAAAATTTTCACCTGATATTGAAGATGTCCAAGCAGTAGCCTATTCAATTTTACGACACCGAATAGTACGAAATTATAAAGCTGAAGCGGAAGGAATCAGCGAAAAACAAATAATAGAATCTTTATTCTAAATGCTAAACCACTTCTTTATTTTCGAAAAAACTGAACATATTTCCGCCATATTTTTTTTGGTAGCTTAATCGTTCATGATTTTTAAAATCGGTTTGTTTGGAGTGTTCAACAACTAAAATGCCATCTTCTGTCAGTAAATCATTGTCGAAAACCAGTGCCACAATTTTTTCAAATAACGCAAGTTCAAATTCATAAGGCGCATCAGCAAAAATAACGTCAAATTTTGTATTGGCTTTTTCCAAATATTTAAAAACATCGCTTTTAACAGTGGCAATTGATAAATTTAATGATTTTGCCGTAGTATTTATAAATTGAATGCAGCCGGAATGCACATCAACCGCTGTAATGTTTTCGGTTCCTCTCGACCCAAATTCGTAACTGATGTTTCCTGTGCCCGAAAATAAATCCAACACCGAGATATCGTTAAAATAATACAAATTATTAAGAATATTAAACAACGCTTCCTTGGCCATATCAGTTGTTGGCCTTACAGGTAAATTTTTGGGCGCTTGTATGCGTTTGCTTTTATGTATTCCTGAAATAATGCGCATTTATTTAAATTGGTTTAATAAGGTGAAATAAGCGTGGGAAGCGGTTTCATTTAATTGAAATGTATCTTCATTCGATGTGTAAAAGGAAACTTTTCGGATATATTGGTAAACGATGGCATAAAGTTCGGATTCTTTTTCAATGTCTCCCATCAGAATTAATTCAAATTCTTCCGGATTTAGATTTAGCTGTTCAGCAGTAAACAGGATATAGTATATAAAATCTTCTTTGGTGGTAAAGCTAAAGAAATTGAACAATTCCAATTTTTTATTTTTAATGACCACAATTTCAAAATGGTTGCCAGTGACATTTACAAAACAAAAAGTGCCTTCTTTATTTTTATATTGGTTCAGTAAATTTTCAATCAACACTGTTGAAGAGTGTGTGTAAACAAAAGTGTCATAGGTGTCCAGCAAAAAATTATTGACATTCACAAAAGGAATATACACATTTATAATTTCTGAATTGTTAAGTTCATCATAGGCAATAAAATCGTTTTCCAACACTTTAACCGTGTATTGTAAATAGGGCACTAAGTTATTTTTGTTGAATAATGGCTGTGGAACTTGGGTGACCAAATTATTGAAATGGGTAACAAAAACCGATTTGTAGTTAAGTTGAAGTAATTCTTCCCGGGAAAATAATTCTTGGATACATGTTAATTGTTTAAAAGGAGAACCCGTGGAATTTTCAAATTCATAAATAGCAAAAGCCCCAATTTTATCCTGTATTTTGTTATAAACACAAAAAGAAAATCCATCCAAACTAAGTTGGATGGATAAACAGTTATCCTCTAGATTTAAAGAATCTATATCGTTATTCCTTTTCTTTTTTATCTCCTTTATCATAATATGGTGGCCAGTTACCGTCTTCGCTAACATCGGTTAATGAACCTATTCTAACAGATTCGCCTCTAATTTCCTCTCCACCGATGGCTTCTTTTTCCTGTTTTACAAGATTGTCATCCATACCGGCCAAAATTAAGGCTTTATCTACTTTTACTTCAAAAACCGGAGCTTTTAAGCCAACAATTTTCTCAACTTCACCAACCTCAATTTTAAAATTTTGGTCAGTTCCCGGAATTTTCAACATGTTTTTATAATCCCTGCCCACAAAAGATGATTTTACCTCTTCATAACCAATGGTATCAACAACTCTTTCTTCAATTTCTTTGGTAATTCCTCCACCAATTTTAATTGTTTTTGGAACATACCTTGTTTGGGTTAAAGCGAATTTTGCCGTATCAATAAACTTAATAAGGCCTTCTCCGTCAGTAGTGTACTTTCCGGTTACTTTTTTATAGGCAACTTCAGCATCACGAATGATTTTCAAATTATTGATTACTTTGGCGTATTTTAACTTTTTTTCTGTATTGAATTTTATTGGTTTTGTAATTTCAAAATTAATTTTATAAACTAAAAAAATTGCAATTGCAATTAAGAACACTGACAAAATCCAATGGAATTTTCTTGGAATATAATTTATAACTGCATAAGCCAAAAAAGCGGTAACTACAATACCTATTACTATAATCAAAACTGTTATCATTTCTATATTTATTTTTTATGTGTGTACGCAAATCTACAAATTTTTTTTAATGAGAAAAATTTTTATGCATAAATCAATTTGTATATTTGGTTTTTATTTAAAATATGACAAAAACGGCGCAGGAATTTTACGTAAATCTGGTAGAAAAGTTTCCATTTGAACCCACAAATTCCCAAGATTTATTACTTATCAAACTTACAGATTTCATCCTTGAAAATAATAATGAGGCTTTATTTATCATAAAAGGATACGCAGGAACCGGTAAAACCACCACTATTAGTACGGTTGTGAACAATTTATGGCGTATTGGAAAAAAGTCGGTTTTGCTTGCTCCGACAGGGAGAGCGGCCAAAGTTATTTCGGGATATTCAAACAAACAGGCTTTCACCATCCATAAAAAAATATATTATCCGAAAAAAAATAAATCGGGCGGCGTAGATTTTACCCTCCAAACAAATAAACATTCAAACACCATATTTTTTGTTGATGAAGCCTCTATGATTTCTGATGCACCAATGGGCGCAAAATTATTTGAGGCAGGCTCCTTATTAGATGATTTAATCTCTTTTGTGTACTCTGGAGTGCATTGTAAACTTGTTTTAATAGGCGATACCGCCCAATTGCCGCCGGTGAAATTAGCTATTAGTCCGGCATTGGATGCTGAAAAGCTGACTTTAAATTACAAAAAGGAGGTTGTTGAAATTGAATTAAATGAAGTGATGCGACAACATGCCGATTCAGGAATTTTGGTAAATGCCACGGAATTGCGATTGATTTTGGCGAATGCTGGATTTAATGATTTTCAATTTCAATTGGGGTATCCTGATTTAATTCGCCTAATTGACGGCTACGATATTGAAGATGCAATAAATTCGTCCTATACAAATATTGGGGTGGAAGACACCACTTTTATTGTTCGTTCAAACAAACGCGCCAACCAATACAACCAACAAATTCGCAGTAAAATTCGCGGACAGGAAAATGACATCTCGGCAGGTGATTATATTATGGTGGTTAAAAACAATTATTTTTGGTTGGAAGAATCCAGCGAGGCCGGTTTTATTGCCAACGGAGATATTTGTGAAATATTGGAAATTTTTAAGATTAAAGAGCTGTACGGATTTAGGTTTGCGGAAGTAAAAATTAGAATGATTGACTATCCCAACCAAAAACCATTTGAAACAGTTTTGTTGTTGGATACCTTAACTTCGGAATCGCCATCACTTTCTTATGAAGAATCTAACCGATTGTACCATGAAGTTGCGAAGGATTTCGCCCAAGAAAAATCGAAATACAAACAGTTGTTGTCCATTAAAAATAGCAACTTCTTCAATGCGCTTCAAATTAAATTCGCCTATGCTGTTACTTGCCATAAATCGCAAGGCGGACAATGGAAAACGGTTTTTATTGAGCAGCCTTATTTGCCTGACGGACAAAATATTGAATATTTGCGATGGCTGTACACTGCCGTTACCAGAGCTCAGGAAAAAGTTTATTTAATAGGGTTTCAAGATAATTTTTTTAACGAATAAAATCCGTTGAAAACTAAAAATAATTTCAAGTAACTTTTGTTTCTTAACCAGCTAATTTCACAAACATTTAAGCATAATTGTATTTATTACCCGCACAAATTGAGTATTTTTGCAAATTATTGAAATTATTTAGATGACGAAGAACAGGATAATGCCCCCGGAAGCAAAAAAGATAGCAAAGAAATTGGAAATTCATGGGGATGTGAGAATTGACAATTATTATTGGTTAAATGATCGTGAAAACCCAGAGGTTATTGATTATTTAAATACTGAAAACGCCTATTATGAAGCTAAAACTGCTCATACAAAGCAATTTCAGGAAGATTTATTTCAGGAAATGAAATCCCGAATTAAGGAAGATGATGAGTCGGTTCCTTATAAAAAAAACAACTACTATTATATCACTCGATTTGAAAAAGGAAGCCAATATCCAATATATTCCCGTAAAAAAGAAAGTCTGGAAGCCCAAGAGCAAATTTTGTTCGATGTAAATGAACTTGGAAAGGGATTTTCTTATTTTAAATTATCGGGTTTGTCCATAAGCCGAAATAACGAATTGGCTGTTTTTGGGGTTGATACGGTGGGAAGAAGGCAGTACACATTACAATTTAAAAACTTAGAAACCGGTGAATTGTTTCCGGAAAAAATTGAAAATACCACAGGAAGCGCATCGTGGGCAAATGACAACAAAACAGTTTTTTATACGCATCAAAATCCGAAAACATTGCGAAGCGAAAAAATATTCCGCCATGTTTTAGGTACGGATTCTTCTGAAGATATTGAAGTTTATCACGAAAAAAACAGTTCTTTTAATACTTTTGTCTACGGCACAAAATCTGAAAAATACCTTATTATAGGTTCTCATAGCACAGTTTCTTCTGAATATCGCATTTTGGAAGCCAATAATCCAACTGGAGAATTCAGGATATTTCAGCCTAGAGAGCGATATCACGAGTATGACATAGCACACTACAACGGCGATTTTTACATCCTTACCAATAAAGATAAGGCCACCAATTTTAAATTAATGAAAACACCTGAAAAGGCAACTTCAAAAGAGAATTGGATGGAAGTATTGCCGCACAGAGAAGATGTTTTGTTGGAAGATATTTCAATTTTTAAAGATTTTTTGGTGGTTGAAGAGCGATCAAACGGATTGAATAAAATCAGAATTATACGTTGGGACCAAACCGAAGATTTTTACCTTCCTTTTGAGGAAGAAACTTATTCCGCAGGCGTTTATAACAATCCGGAATTTGACACTAATATTATCCGTTATGGCTATAATTCAATGACAACTCCAAGTTCGGTGATAGATTTTGATGTGGTTTTAAAAACGAAGGAAATAAAAAAAGAGCAGGAAGTATTGGGAGGAAATTTTGACAAAAACAATTATCTAAGCGAACGTTTATGGGCAACTTCCCATGATGGAACTAAAATTCCAATATCATTGGTGCATCACAAAAATACGCCATTAACCAAAGATACACCGCTGCTTTTGTACGGATATGGGTCTTATGGCCATTCTATAGATGCAGGTTTTAGCACAACCCGTTTGAGTTTGCTTGACAGAGGTTTTGTTTTTGCAATTGCCCACGTACGTGGAGGCGAATATTTAGGTCGTAAATGGTATGAAAAAGGGAAATTATTGCATAAAAAAAACACCTTCACAGATTTTATTGATTGCGCAAAATTTTTAATTGAAAAAGAATATACTTCAAGTGCACATTTATACGCAAGCGGAGGCTCTGCTGGAGGTTTATTGGTGGGAACTGTCATGAATATGAATCCGGAATTGTTTAATGGAATCATCGCTGCCGTGCCTTTTGTTGATATTGTGACTACAATGTTAGATGATAGCATACCGTTAACCACCGGAGAATATGATGAATGGGGAAATCCAAATAAAAAAGCCTATTACGATTATATGAAATCATATTCGCCTTATGACAACGTTTCTAGGCAAAAATATCCTAATATGTTGGTTACTACTGGATTGCACGATTCACAAGTTCAATATTTTGAGCCTGCAAAATGGGTTGCAAAACTCCGGGAATTAAAAATTGATAAAAATATTTTATTGATGCATATTGACATGGAAGCGGGTCACGGCGGGGCTTCAGGACGATTTGATTCCCTAAAAGAAACAGCACGGGACTATAGTTTTGTGATTGATTTGGAAGGAAGAACAAAAAATTAAAAAAAATTATTAAATTTGCACAATAGATTATTATTCATAAATTCGTATTTGAAAAATATTATATCTGAATTAAATTTTAAAAAATGGCACAAAATATAGGTATAAGTAACAATATTTTAGACCTAATTGGTAACACTCCCTTAATTAAGTTAAACAAAATAACTAAAAATCTTCCCGGCACTTTTTATGTAAAGTATGAAGGATTTAATCCTGGACATTCTATGAAAGACAGGATTGCCGTACATATTATTGAAGAAGCTGAGAAGCAGGGATTGCTTAAAGAAGGCAGCACAATAATTGAAACAACCTCAGGAAATACGGGATTTAGCCTTGCAATGGTAAGTATCATAAAAGGCTATAATTGTATATTGGCTGTGAGTTCCAAGGCTTCAGCCGGTAAAATTAATATGTTGAAAGCAATGGGCGCCAAAGTTTACGTTTGTCCAGCCCATGTGGATGCAGACGATCCCCGTTCTTATTACCAAGTTGCTAAAAGGTTACATGCCGAAACGGCAAATTCAGTATACATCAATCAATACTTTAACAAATTAAATGTTGATGCACACTACAGTTCAACTGGACCAGAAATTTGGAAACAAACCAATGGCGAGATTACGCATTTAGTCGCTGCAAGCGGGACAGGTGGTACTATTTCGGGCGTTTCAAAATATTTAAAAGAACAAAATCCAAAAATTAAAACATTGGGCGTTGATGCTTTCGGATCAATTTTAAAGAAATTTCATGAAACGGGAGAGTTCGACAGAAATGAAATTTATCCTTATAGAATAGAAGGATTGGGGAAAAATTTAATTCCAACCGCAACAGATTTTGATTCCATAGATGTTTTTGAAAAAGTAACTGATGAAGCT
>PHDE01000073.1 GCA_002842505.1 Bacteroidetes bacterium HGW-Bacteroidetes-3
TTAAATTTTATTTTTTAGCGGTAATCCCGAAAATTCGGGACTGTTCGCTATTAATCATTCCCTTGTGTATCAAAATTTGTTATGCTCGTTTCATTTTATGTAATTTTTAAGGGTTATGATTTCTGAGCTATTAATCATGCTAACTTTGAGTTTTATCCGAAAAGTGAAATTGTACATCATCGCGCGTGAAACAAAACAATCTCTTGCCATTGACATTATGCCAGTGGAGATTGCTTCGCCTTTTTTACAATGAAAAAAAACAATTTTCGGAGTAAACTTGATTTCTTGGATTAAAAAATTAGCCTTTTACAGCTTCTATTGAGGCTCCAAAATTAAGATGTAACACATTGCCGTTTGGCGTTACCAACGCCGGAACCGATTTTACGCCCGCTTTTTCGGCTTCGGCAATACGATTGCGGTTCTCCCCAATGTTTACCACTTCCACATCAGCTGGGTTTAAAAGGTTTAAGATGTCGTTCTCGGCACTTACGCAAACAGAACAATCCGCATGATAAAAAATTAATTTACCCATGTTTTGAAATTTTTAGTTATTGCATTATTGCTACGCAAAGATAGTAAGGAATCCTAACAATATCAAATGTTTAATGATATTTTTTTAAAAGGTTAAAATTTCAATAACAGAACCCTCTAAATCCTTTGTTATTAAGAGTTGGCAAGAGAGGCGAGTGAACGCATCCCCATAGCCCATTTTAGAAAGTGTCACTGGTTCGTTTCGGTCTTTTATTGTAGATTTTCCTGAAATTCCATTTGTTTTAATGATACAGGTGGCACACCTTCCCACACCGCCACATTCCCCAAAATCATCCAAGTAAAGCTTATCTTTAAGCAATGCCATTAAATTTTGGTATTCGCCAATATAGGTTTCAATAATTTGTTTCGAACCATCTTCCACAACAGTAAATAGTATCTTATTATCCACTATTCCCAAAAGGTATCAGTTAAATTATCCACAAAGTTTCCTTCTGAATGAATTTGTTCCATGTACAATAATTGTTTTTGTGTCGCTTTTTTCTGAATCTCATTAAATAAAACACGCTCTTCAAATCTTATGTGGCTTTCCAGTTCTTCTTCGATAAGACTGAGCGATTTTTGGAAATCTGAAGCATCTTCAAAAAGTCGTTTTAATCTTCGGTGTTCCGAAATGGCTTTTTTAATCAATTCATTTTCGTTGCCAAGTATTGGAAAAAGATATTTTTCTTCCGCCTCAAAATGTGGAATTAAATGGGTGAAATAAAACCAATTGGCATACGTTTTTATTCTGTCTAATTCAATATTATTTTTAATTCCGGCGCGAATTTTCCAGCAAAGCAATAACCCGTGATGGTGTTCGCGGCTTAATGTTTTTAGGGCCTCATGTCTTTTTATGGGTTTGTCTGCATTCATAGTTTATATTTCTTAAATCTCTCCAAATCGGATGGAAACCCCGAGATAAAGCATGCATATTCCAATAAGCGTAACCGCAATAATATGTAAAGCCAGCCACCACAAATTACTGCTCTTTATTTTGGATAAAATAATGAAATTACCAGCTTTCCAATTGATGTCTTTCAACATCTATTATAAATTCCGGGGTGATTCAGAATACATATGCCTATTTTGTTTGGTTGGCATATTTGTGTTCTGGATAGTTGGCTAAAGGGCTATGCTTTGATAAGTTTAATTCCTCATTTTTTATCAAAATCATCCTATAAAAAATTATTTACTTTTGATTTATTCCAATCCAATTCGCTATGTGAAGTTTTATTTTCCATGAGTTATTTAGCTTAACGTCTTTTCTAACGCGATTGCTTTTGGAAACAAGATGTTATTTTCTAAATGAACGTGCAAATGCAAATCGTCTTCAAATTCTTTTAATAAAGCCAAGGTAACTCTATAAGTATTGCAGGCATCTTCTGGGGGAGTGTAGTCATTGCATAATTCGGCAATCCTTACAAATCGTTCTCCTTCCGCTTCGTGGTCGTCCATCATCATATTTATCGGATTTTGAACTGTTCCGAAACCAGGTTTGTTTACGGGTTGATTGTTGTTTTTTGACGCAACCATTTTTCGAATAAAAGGGAAAATTATCAATTCTTCTTTCTTCATGTGTGCCGTAAAGATACCGGCGCATTCTAAAAATTCCTCATTAATTTTAAACAGTTCGGGATGGTGTTCCCCGTGAACTTTACAAATTTTAGCTAAGTAAGGTTTGATTTCCGATGTTTTTTCTTCTACATATCGATGGTGCCTTTTCTCAATATAATCTGCAAGCAAATCAAGCGGCCAGGATTGGAAATCGATAGCAGTTTCGTTGGTTTGGGTAGCGGCATCCAAATCACTTAAGATTTTTGAAGGGTCAATTTTACTTTTTTCGCAGGCTTCAAAAATGGTTCTGTTGCCATTGCAGCAAAAGTCTATTTTATATTTTTTAAAAACGGAAGCTGCACGGTAGTCTTGGGCCACCAATTCTCCGATGTTTTGATTTTCTTGAATTTTCATGTTGTTTTAATGAATTTATTATTATTTAAAATTTAGCATAAGTATTATATTGGATAAAACTATCCATTATTAATACAAAATTTTTTTATCGTTTCAAAAATGTCAATCCGTCTTTCAACGCCAATGTCAAGGAATTGACTGTTGTTGTTTCGAGCATAATTTTAAGATCTTCTCTAATGGTTTTAAATTGATCGTGTACGGGACAAGGCATTTGTTCATTGCATTTTTTTAAGCCCAGGCCACAACCTTTATAAATATCGTCACCATCAATGGTAAATACAATGGTGCTTAATTTCACTTTGTCGAGCTCTTGCTTGTCCATTGAAAATCCGCCTGTTGGCCCTTTATCAGAATTGATGATGTTATTTTTCGCGAGTTTCTGCAATATTTTTGAGGTGTACGCCTCAGGTGAATCGATAGCTTTTGCCACTTCTTTTAAGCTTACCTTTTTGTCCAATAATGATTTTTTGGCAATATAGATGGCCGCTCTTATTCCGTATTCACATGCTTTTGAAAACATTCTTCCTTTTTTATGAGAGCAAAGATAGGTAAAGTATCGTAATAACGGATATTTTTATCCAATAATTTTTAACAAGAATAGAGTGACTGTGTAAATATAAAAAAATATTTGGAAGTCAATGTTTGAGCACCGAAGTTATACAGAGGCAACTGTTGAAATGACAATGATTAATGCCAGTCCTTTTGTTGCTAAACTCGATTTTTGTGTTTTGAATACCTTTTTTTTTAAGCATTGGATTTCATTTGGAACTTATACCAGTCGGTATTTTAAAATGCCGTATGGGAATTTTTAAATTTATCACAGCCTGTCCCGACCATTCGGGACCTGTCCCGACCATTCGGGACCTGTCCCGACCATTCGGGAAAGTGAAAATATGCGACATTTTTAAAGATATTCGGTATTAAATTGCTATCGGAATCAAAAATGTGTCCGGTCTTCGCCTTTTTAAATTCTTTGCGGAATTCATCGATAATAAAGAAAATTTCAATGATTTTGGAGGGAGAAACCATAGAGATAGTTTTTAGTTATGTATCTTATTTTAAATACATTAAATATAAAAAACTAGTGCTGGTGCGTTTAAAGTTTATTAAAGATATTATCAAAATAAAGAATCTTAAACACGCTGAATATCAAGTAGTTAAACTAAAATCACGTATTCTTTGAACAAAAATTTATTTCAAATCAAAAAAATACAAAATAGCTGAAAAGTCAATAAAATCAGCATATATAGTTTGTTCTTTAAAAGTTAACGCATCACCAGTAATAAAAAACTATCTCTTATTTTCCTAATATTTTTATTCTTTTTATATCGAACTCACGTTATTTAATGAAATTCAAAGTGCTGCAACACCGAAAGGATTAGAAAAAATAGCGCAATTTCACAGCAATGAAAATTTTAAGGACAATATAAATGACGTTTTTTGGAAATAGCGGTATTCAAAACTAAAAGCCCTCATAAATCAGTTAATTTATGAGGGCTTGTTGTATTATTTAGTGATGTTTTTTACAACCCAAAAGCCGCTTTAACTTGATCAACAAAATCTAATTTTTCCCAAGTAAAAAGTTCTACATCAATCGTAATTTCCGTGCCGTCAACATTCACATAAGTTTTTTTGACAACCTCGTTTTTTCGTCCCATATGTCCGTAAGCCGCAGTTTCCAAATAAATAGGTTCGCGCAATTTTAGGCGTTCTTCAATAAATGCAGGTCGCATATCGAAAAGCTGGTCAACAATTACGGCAATTTCACCATCCGATTTTTTTACTTTAGAAGTTCCGTAGGTACTTACATAAATTGCCATAGGTTTTGCAACGCCAATGGCATAAGAAACTTGTACTAAAATTTCATCGGCAACACCTGCCGCGACTAAGTTTTTAGCAATATGACGTGTGGCATACGCACCGCTTCTGTCCACTTTACTCGGATCTTTTCCTGAAAATGCACCACCTCCGTGAGCGCCTTTTCCGCCGTAAGTGTCCACAATAATTTTTCTGCCCGTCAATCCGGTATCGCCGTGCGGTCCGCCAATCACAAACTTTCCGGTTGGATTTACGTGATAAATAATGGCATCATTAAACAACGCTTGTAAGCTGGTTGGTAATTTGGCAACCATTCTCGGAATTAAAATAGCAATTATATCGCTTTTAATTTTAGCCAACATCGCTTCATCAGTCGGCCCAAAGTCGTCGTGTTGCGTGGAAACCACAATCGTGTTAATTCTTACGGGAACATTGTCGTCAGAATACTCAATGGTGACCTGACTTTTGGCATCTGGACGCAAATAGGTGATTTCTTTATTTTCTCGGCGCAATTCAGCAAGTTCCAATAAAAGTTTATGACTTAAATCCAAAGCCAAAGGCATATAATTTTCGGTTTCGTTGGTGGCATAACCAAACATCATTCCTTGGTCGCCGGCGCCTTGCTCTTCTTTAATCGCGCGGTCAACGCCCTGATTGATATCTGGAGATTGTTCGTGGATGGCAGAAAATATGCCGCACGAATTTCCATCGAACATATAGTCACTTTTGGTGTACCCAATTTTATTGATGACGTCCCGTGCTATTTTTTGAACATCCAAATACGTTTTCGATTTTACTTCTCCCGCCAAAACCACTTGTCCGGTAGTTACCAAAGTTTCGCAGGCAACTTTTGAGTCGCGGTCAAAAGCCAAAAAATTATCGACCAATGCGTCTGAAATTTGATCGGCAACTTTATCCGGGTGTCCTTCTGAAACAGATTCGGACGTAAATAAATATGACATAATTTTTTTAGTTATTTTAGGTTTAATGCTACTAAAAACAGTAATTTATATAATTTTTTTTGGGCTTGCCTGCCTTTTTGGTAGGCGTTACCCTGCGGGTCGGGCTTTTCGTTACAATCCGTCATTGCGAGCGGAGCGTGGCAATCTGTTGAACATATTGCTGAATAAGCTCGCAATGCCGGGATTTCCTCTTCAATCCCTAACGCAAATACTGTTATAAATAGAACTTAGCCTTATATTATTAATTAAAATTGAGAAAGTTTGATTGATTGCGTTGGTCGCTAAAGAAGTAAATGATTACTGCTTTAGCATTTTTTTAATGAGGTTGCAATCAGTTCAAATTTTTCCTCCTGAAATTCAATGGGCAAATTTAGGAAAACTTAAAATTATAAAATGTAAAAATTGATTTTTATTTTTAAAATAATTTGCACATTAAAAAAATGTGATTACATTTGTGGCATCAAAAACAGAAAAAATGACCATTAAATTGAACAATATGATGTGTATGATGTGTAAAATTTACGCAGAGGACACTATTGTTTAAAATTTAATAAAATATAAAAACAATTAAAAGCCTCTGAATTTTCAGAGGCTTTTTTTATAACCAAAACTAAAATGAACTTAAAATTCCAAACTTCTAAATCTATATTTTGTTGTATGCAAATGCAAATGATGCAAATCACAATGAAAAGATATTGCCTAAACTGATTGGAATAAAAAAATCAATAACGATTAAAGTCCCTTTGGTAATATCTAAAACCAAAGGGACTTTTTTTTCAAAACATTCTTGTAAGATTAAATTTTTAAAACCAACAGGTCGCCCCGATGGGGCTTTAAAATTGAAATATTATGTTTTTCTACAAACATTTCGCTCCTACGGAGCTGATTTAGTCCCATCGGGACGACCTGTTTGTAGCAGAAAAATAATTATCCACATAGAATAAGCCCCAGCGGGGCGGCCTGTTTTTAGCCGGATTTAAATTGAGATTAAGCATTTTTAATGAATTTTTACCGGACAACAATAATTTCAAAAACTAAAATTAACAATTTAAAAACATAAAAAATGAGCACACAAAAATTTTCTACACAGGCATTGCACGCAGGACACGACGTTACTAAAAATGCAGGAACCAGAGCCGTTCCAATTTACCAAACCACTTCCTATGTATTCAACAATTCGGAGCACGCCGCCAATCTTTTCGGACTTGCAGAAGCTGGTTTTATTTACACCCGTTTAAACAACCCAACCAACGATATTTTAGAACAACGACTCGCGGCGCTTGAAGGCGGCGTTGGCGCTGTGGTTACCGCTTCCGGAACTGCAGCAATTGCTACGGCTTTATTGGTTTTGTTAAAAGCGGGCGACCATATTGTGGCATCGAACAGTTTATACGGCGGCACTTACAATTTATTGAAAGTGACTTTGCCACGATTGGGAATTACCACCACGTTTGTGGATCCTTCCAATCCTGAAAATTTCACCAAAGCAGCCCAAGAAAACACACGGGCTTTCTTTGCGGAAAGTTTGGGAAATCCGAAACTGGACATATTGGATTTGAAAGCAATTTCTGCGGAAGCCAAAGCTTTTAAAGTGCCTTTTATTGTGGACAATACGGTTGCAACACCTTATTTGCTGAATCCAATTGCGCACGGTGCTAATATTGTGATTCACTCCTTGACAAAATACATTTCAGGAAACGGAACTTCGCTTGGTGGCGCTATTATTGATGCCGGAAATTTTGATTGGACCAGCGGAAAATTCCCTGAATTTACGGAACCTTCTGCGGGTTACCACGGATTAATTTATCAAGAAGCCTTAGGAAATGTGGCGTTTATTGCCAAAGTTCGTATTGAGGGATTGCGCGATTATGGTGCTGCCTTAAGTCCGTTCAACGCGTTTCAAATTATTCAAGGATTGGAAACTTTGCCGATTCGGATTAAAAAACACAGCGAAAATGCGTTGGCTTTGGCCGAATGGCTGGAAAATCAACAAGAAGTTTCCTGGGTAAATTATCCGGGATTGAAATCGAGCCGATACTACGATTTAGGACAAAAATATTTGCCGGAAGGACAAAGCGGCGTGGTGACTTTTGGGTTGAAAGGCGGATTTGAAGCAGCCAAAAAAGTGGCCGACGGAACCAAATTATTCTCGCTTTTGGCCAATATTGGCGACACAAAATCATTGATTATTCATCCGGCAAGCACCACGCACCAACAATTGTCGGATGACGAACAATTGGCAACAGGCGTTTCAAAAGATTTAATCCGACTTTCTGTAGGAATTGAGGATATTGAAGATTTGAAGGCCGATTTAAAAGCGGTATTTGAAAGTATTAAAAACCTTAAAAAAGTATAATAATGAGCATTGTAAATATAAAAGTATCCGGAAATTCAACGCCTAACGAGCAGTTTGTGGTGAATGCGCAACATTTTAAAATACGCATTGGCGATAACCAAAATAACCCCGAATTAGAAGCGCCTTGTCCGGTTGAATACATTTTGGCAGGTTTTGCGGGTTGTCTAAATATCGTGGGTGGCATTGTTGCGAAAGAACTCAATATCGAAATAAAATCGTTGCAAATTGAAATATCCGGAGCATTGGATGTTGCTAAATATTTGGGTGCGCCAACAGAAGAACGCGCAGGATTCAATGCCATTGAAGTTACCGTAAAACCAATTTCGGAGGCTTCCGAAGAGAAACTTCAAAAGTGGATTGCGATTGTGGAAAGCCGCTGTCCGGTTCAGGACAATCTTTTCAACCGAACACCAATTTCATTGAATTTGGTGCACGAGTTGCAGGTTGCGTCATTTGAATGAATTGCAAAATATACGCTAAATGAATTTTGAATCTCGCATATATGGGATTAATTGAAGCTGCATTAGGGATTGAATGGAAATACTTTTATTGCCATTTCGCAATAAAAGATTGCAGCGTAAAGCCCGGCCCGCAGGGAAATGCCCAGAAAAAAGGCAAGCCTACCTACCGGCAGGCAAGCCCAAAACAACAGTGAAAACAAAAGTTTTTTAAACTTAATGTGCCGATTTGTTAAATTTCAATTGAAAGTATTGTTTAAGAAAAATTTAATGCTTTATTTTGCGGTTCAGTTCATAAACGTATTGAAAAGTGTTATTAAGAAAGGCAGAGGGATTAGACCCGTTGAAGCCTTAGCAACCCTTTGCCCCGCAAAGAAGGTGCTAAATTCTACCAAATTGGATAGATAACAAAACGAAATTACATCCCGTAAATTTTGCCTTTCTTAAATAATGCTATCAATAAATGCCAAACAAAAATTTTGTTTTTGGCCATATTTAAATAGTATTGATGAGTTTATTAAAATACATAACGGTTAAAAATTTCACTTCCGAAGACGGAAAAACACAGGCTGATATCAAGCTTTCTTACCAATTGTTTGGGCAGGAATTGCATTCGGCTCCGGTGGTGTTAATCAACCACGCGTTGACCGGAAATTCTGATGTGGCCGGTGAAAATGGCTGGTGGAAAAGCATTGTGGGCGATTTAAAATTAATTGACACCACAAAATATACCGTTATTGCTTTCGACATTCCCGGAAACGGCTACAAAACCACCGAAATTTTATACGAATACAACGCGTTTTCGGCATACGACATTGCAAAACTTTTTGGTTTGGCGGTTCAACAATTGCAAATTTCAAAGTTATATGCCGCGATTGGCAGTTCTTTAGGCGGCGGAATTGCCTGGGAAATGGCGGTTTTATTTCCCGATTTGATTGAGAATTTGATTCCGGTGGCTTCCGACTGGAAAGCATCAGACTGGATTTTAGGGCACAACAAAGTGCAGTTTCAAATTTTGGAAAATTCAAAAAAACCACTGCACGATGCGCGAATGATGGCAATGCTTTTTTACAGAAGTCCGGCCTCTTTTCAATCGCGTTTCAACAGAACTAAAAATCTAAATTTGGGAATTTACAACATAGAAAGCTGGTTGTTGCACCACGGAAAAAAATTGGAAAGCCGATTTACGCTGCACGCTTATAAAGTGATGACGCATTTGTTGAGTTCGGTAGATATTACGAAAAAATTTGGCAATGTTGAGGAAGCTTTTGAACAAATAAAATCGAAAGTAATTATGATTGGCATAGACACCGACTTGTTTTTTTGTGCCGAAGACAATAAAGAAACTGCAAAATTATTGCTTCAGAAAAATAAGGAAGCAGTGTATAAAGAAATCAAATCCATTCACGGACACGATGCATTTTTAATTGAATTTGAACAATTGGTGGACGCATTGAGTGACGTTTTTAAATATAAAGTATGAAAGTTGTAAAATTTGGAGGTAAATCTTTGGCCAACGGAACTGGGTTGAAACACGCTTTGGCCATTGTTGAAAATAAAATACAGAATGGCGAAAAAATTGCCTTGGTGGTTTCCGCAAGAGGAGAAACAACCAATCATTTGGAATCCATTTTAGAAAAAGCAAAAAACGATTTGCCTTATTTGGAGGAGTTTGATGCGCTGAAAAAATACCAAATAGAATCAGGAGAAGGTGTTGATTTGTCAGCAGAATTTAAACTGCTGGAAGAAATTTTCAGGGGCGTTAATTTGTTGGGTGATTACAGCGAAAAAGTGAAAGACCAGGTGCTTTCGCAAGGCGAAATTATGTGTGGGAAATATATTGCCCATTTGCTGAATAAAAAAGGGGTTAAAGCCAATTTTGTGGATGCGAGAACCTTGATAAAAACCAACAACCAATTTGGAAAAGCCTTGCCTTTTGAGACAGTTTCCGAAGAAAATGTTATTGCGCATTTTCAAAAACACAATGGCGACACCATTCAGGTAATTACCGGTTTTATCGCCTCAAATTTGCAGGGCGAAACCACCACTTTGGGAAGAAACGGCAGCAATTATACCGCGGCTTTAATCGCCAATTATTTGAATGCGGAAGAGCTTCAAAATTATACACACGTAAACGGAATTTATACCGCAAATCCAGATTTGGTGGAAAATTCCCAAATAATTGAAAAACTCACTTATCAGGAAGCCAATGAAATGGCGAATTTTGGCACGGATATTTTGCACGCAAAAACCATTATTCCGTTAATTGAAAAAAATATTCCGCTGCGCATTTTAAACACCTTTGATGCCGAAAATGCCGGCACATTGATTGGTTTTGAAACCGAACAAGGCGGCATAAAATCGCTATCGGTTCAGCAAGATGTGGCTTTGGTGAATTTAATAGGGCGCGGATTGTTGGGGAAAGTTGGCGTTGACGGACGCATTTTTACCGCTTTGGCAAAGGAAAATATCAGCGTTAGCATCATTTCTCAAGGTTCTTCTGAACGGGGAATCGGTTTTATTGTGGACGCCAAAAACGGCTACAAAGCAAAAATGGTGTTGGAAAACGAGTTCAAGAATGAATTTCAGTCCAAAGACATCAGCCAAATTTATATAACTGAAA
This sequence comes from Bacteroidetes bacterium HGW-Bacteroidetes-3, assembly GCA_002842505.1. Classification (GTDB taxonomy): domain Bacteria; phylum Bacteroidota; class Bacteroidia; order Flavobacteriales; family Flavobacteriaceae; genus Lutibacter. The sequence goes on from PHDE01000073.1 coordinate 10,717, forward strand.
ATGTATCGGTAATTTCCATCATCGGGCAAAGTTTGCATTCTTTTAATGAACCTTATGGCGCGTTGATTAAAAACCACGTAACGCCAATTTTAATCAACAATACGGTCACCGGAGCGAATGTTTGTTTGGTGGTGAAAAAATCGGATTTAAAGAAAGCGGTAAACGTTATTCACAGTGAAATCTTTGGAATTTCAAAAAAAATAAACATCGCCATCTTCGGAAGAGGTTTGGTGGGTGGTACTTTAATTGACCAAATTTTAAGAAGCCAGCAAAACATTCTAAAACGAAAAAATATTCAGTTAAACATATTTTCGATGGCGAATTCGACCAAAGTTTTGTTCAACAAAAATGGCATTTCAGAAAATTGGGCACAGGAATTTGAACACAATGCGCTTGAAAATTATATGGTGAAAGACGTGATTGATTTTGCGGAAAAACACCATTTGGAAAATTTAATTGCGGTGGACAATACTGCGAGCGCTGAGTTTGTGGAAAATTATTTGAATTTGGCGGAAAACGGATTCGATTTGATTTCTTCCAACAAAATAGCCAACACCAAATCGTACGCGTTTTACAAATCGCTGCGACAAACGTTGAAAAACAACAAAAAATCTTATTTGTACGAAACCAATGTGGGCGCCGGTTTGCCACTAATTGACACCATTAAATTGTTGCACGATTCCGGCGAAAATATCACTTGTATTCGTGGCGTTTTTTCTGGTTCGCTAAGTTATTTGTTCAACAATTTTTCGGTTGAAAACCGAGCGTTTAGCGACATTTTGCAGGAAGCCATCAACCAAGGTTTTACGGAACCTGATCCGCGCGAGGATTTATGCGGAAACGACGTGGGAAGAAAATTGCTGATTTTGGCAAGGGAACTCGATTTGCAAAATGAATTTTCGGATGTGATTATTGAAAACTTGATTCCAGAAAATTTAAGAACAGGAGCGGCCGATTCATTTTTGAAAAGATTAGGGGAAATGAATGCGCATTTTCAGAAAATTAAAGATAGCCAAAAGCCAAATCACGTATTGCGATATATTGGAGAAATCTCTGGTGATTTACAACAAGACAAAGGAAATTTGGAAGTAAAACTGGTTTCTGTGCCAAGCAACAGCGCACTCGGACAAATAAAGGGTGCCGATGCGATTTTTGAAATTTATACCGAATCTTATGGAGAAAAACCGCTGGTAATTCAGGGCGCCGGAGCCGGAGCAGCAGTTACTGCCCGAGGCGTTTTCGGGGATATTTTAAGATTGGCGGATAGAAATTAGTCCACCGAAGGTGGAAAAAGTTAAAAGTTAAAAGTTAAAAGTTAAAAGTTAAAAGTTAAAAGTTAAAAGTTAAAAGTTAAAAGTTAAAAGTTTAAAAGTTTATTGTAAATACTATTCTAATTTCAAAACAAACTCCCTTTCCTTAGGAAAGGGTTGGGGATAGGATTAAACAACAACTAACAACCAATAATATGAGCGAAAAAAATTTCGAAACAGAAGCCATCAGAAACCAAATGGAACGTTCCCAATTTCAGGAGCATTCAACACCTTTGTATTTAACTTCAAGTTTTGTGTTTGAGGATGCGGAGGATATGCGAGCTTCATTCTCCGAAGAAAAGGATAGAAACATTTATTCCCGTTTCAGCAATCCGAACACGACCGAATTTACCGATAAAGTGGTACAAATGGAAGGCGCTGAAGCCGGTTATGCTTTTGCCACCGGAATGGCGGCGGTATTTTCAACCTTTGCGGCTTTGCTAAATAGTGGCGACCATATTGTTTCGGCGCGTTCTGTTTTTGGATCGACACATACATTATTCACAAAGTATTTTCCAAAATGGAACATAGAAACTTCATATTTTGATATTAACAATCCGAGCGAAATTGAGCCGTTAATTACGCCATCAACAAAAATATTGTATGCAGAATCGCCTACCAATCCGGGCGTGGATATTATCGATTTGGAGTTGTTGGGTAAAATAGCCAAAAAGCACCATTTGCTGTTGGTGATCGACAATTGTTTTGCCACGCCATATATTCAGCAACCCATAAAATTTGGCGCTGATTTGGTGATTCATTCCGCCACAAAATTAATGGACGGGCAAGGGCGTGTTTTGGGAGGCGTGGTGGTTGGAAAAGCTGATTTGGTGCGCGAAATCTATTTATTTTCCCGAAATACAGGTCCGGCCTTGTCGCCTTTTAACGCCTGGGTGTTGTCTAAAAGTTTGGAAACCTTGGCGGTTCGCGTGGAGAAACATTGCGAAAATGCGCTGAAAGTGGCGGCGTTTTTGGAAAGCCATGAAAAAATTGAAAAAGTGAAATATCCATTTTTGATTTCACACCCGCAATATGAAATTGCCAAAAAGCAAATGAAATTGGGCGGAAATGTTATTGCCGTTGAGGTAAAAGGTGGATTAGAAGCAGGAAGGAACTTTTTAAATGCGCTGAAAATGTGCTCGTTGTCGGCCAATTTGGGCGATACCCGAACCATTGTCACACATCCGGCATCTACCACGCACAGCAAACTTTCTTCCGAAGAACAACTGGCGGCGGGAATTACGCCTGGTTTGGTTCGGATTTCGGTTGGTTTGGAACATGTTTCGGATATTATTCAAGATATAGATGATGCTTTAATGCTTTAAAAGTCAGAAGACCGAAGACCGAAGACGGAAGTCAGGAGCTTATCGAATCAAATTCCCCTCTTGAGAAGCTTGTCCCGTTTTTAGAACGGGAGGTATTCTATAATAAAAAACAAGTAAAAAATCGTAAAAAATCAATTCAATTGAAATCTATTTAACCGCAAAAAAGCGCAAAGAAAAAACGCAAAGAACGCAATTTTGTTTTGGTTAACATTTGATTAAGCCATTTTTAAAAATCGTTAATCAAAAATCAGAGATCGTAAATCAATTTGCGTTAGGGGTTGAAGGGGAAAACCTTTTTGAGCTTTTTGGGCGAAAAAAGTTTGGAACGAAAAACCCGCCCCCGCCTTTTCGGCGGGGAACGCCCAAAAGTTTAATATTTAGCATGATATTATATAAAATGTTAAATATTTGAATTTTATTAACCTATTAGTCTATCGAATTGGTAGAGTTGTATAAAAAATGTATTTTTGTCGCCAATAAAAGATTAGAATAAAAAGTAGAATGATAATAGATCAAATTATTACATCCTCTAAAGGAATCGCCGAAAAAGGTTTTGAAGCGGACATAAAATCGGAACGACCTATTCGCAGCATTGTAAAAGCAATGAGTTGGCGGATTGTAGGAACAATTGACACGATGATTATTTCGTGGTTTGTGACTGGTGAATTGGTGATGGCCTTGTCGATTGGCTCCATTGAAGTGCTTACTAAAATGGTGCTTTATTATGGTCACGAACGTATTTGGAATTTAATAAAATGGAGAAAACATTGAAAAATTTAGACTTAAATAAAATAAATAAGGAACTGGAACAAAAATCGCCTGGAGAAATTATCGAATGGGCTTTATCGCTGGCATCTGCACCGGTGCTTACCACAAATTTTAGGCCTTATGAAGTGGCTATTTTATATGCCTGCACACAGGTAAAACCAGAAATAAAAGTGATTTGGTGCGACACCGGCTACAACACGCCGCAAACTTATGCGCATGCCAACGATTTAATTGAAAAACTGCACTTAAACGTGCATTTGTATGTGCCAAAACAAACTGCGGAACACCGGAATGTGACCATGGGAATCCCGCAAATTGAAGATCCGATGCATCAAATTTTCACGGAACAGGTGAAGCTGGAACCTTTTAACCGGGCGATGGCGGAACACAAACCCGATGTTTGGTTTACCAACTTGCGCAAAGGACAAACGGCTTTCAGGGACAATATTGGCATTGTTTCCATCAGCAAAGACGGCGTTTTGAAGGTGAGCCCTTTTTACCGTTGGTCTGATGAGCAGTTAGATAATTATTTGAGATTGTACCAATTGCCAAACGAATTCACCTATTTCGACCCAACAAAAGTATTAGAAAACAGAGAATGCGGTTTGCATTCATAAATTATTGAAAATGACAGAGAAATTATTGATAAACGCACTTGAAAACGAAGCAATTTATATTTTTAGGGAAGTTGCCGCACAATTTGAAAAACCGGTATTGTTATTTTCCGGTGGAAAAGATTCCATAACCTTGGTTAGATTGGCTCAAAAAGCCTTTTATCCGGCAAAAATTCCTTTTCCATTGATGCATATTGACACCGGACATAATTTTCCGGAAACCATTGAGTTTCGCGATAAGTTGGTGAGAGAATTGGGATTGGAATTGATTGTGAGAAATGTGCAGGATTCCATAGACCAAGGAAAAGTGAAGGAAGAATCGGGTCGGTACTCAAGCAGAAATGTGTTGCAAACCACCACTTTACTTGATGCTATTGAAGAATTTAAATTCGATGCCTGTATTGGCGGCGCCAGAAGAGATGAAGAAAAAGCGAGAGCCAAAGAACGCATTTTCTCGGTGCGGGACGATTTTGGTCAGTGGGATGAAAAAAACCAACGTCCGGAATTGTTTGATATGCTGAACGGACAAATAGAACTCGGACAAAATGTGCGTGTTTTTCCTATTTCAAATTGGACAGAATTGGATGTGTGGACTTATATTGAAAATGAAGATTTGGAGATTCCTTCCATTTATTTTGCGCACAAACGCGATATATTTATGAGAGACGGGCTTATTTGGTCGGCTTCGGAACATGTGTTTAAAGATGAAGAAGAAGAAGTTGAAGAACGCATGGTTCGTTTTAGAACTGTGGGCGATATGAGTTGTACCGCTGCCGTGGATTCTTATGCAGCAACAATTCGAGAAGTGGTTGCAGAAATTAGGGAATCGAGCATTTCTGAACGTGGCGCAAGAATAGACGACAAACGATCGGAAGCCGCGATGGAAAAACGAAAACAACAAGGGTATTTTTAATCCCCCTAACCCCCGAAGGGGGAATTTATTGTGGGTAATAAAAAAGTTAAATTATAATAAATAATACAAATATTTCTTCCTTTCGGGGAGGTTAGAAGGGGCTTATGGAAGTATTAAAAATAGCAACGGCAGGAAGTGTGGACGACGGTAAAAGTACGTTAATCGGACGTTTATTGTACGACACAAAATCGTTGACCGACGATAAATTGGAAGCCATTGAACGCAGCAGCAAACAAAAAGGGTACGATTATTTGGATTTTTCTTTAGCGACAGACGGTTTGGTGGCCGAGCGAGAACAAGGAATTACCATAGATGTGGCCCATATTTATTTTTCGACAGCTACAAGAAGTTACATTATTGCCGATACGCCCGGCCACGTGGAATATACCAGAAATATGGTTACCGGCGCTTCAACGTCACAAGTCGCCATTATTTTGATTGATGCACGTCACGGTGTGATTGAGCAAACGTATCGTCACTTTTTTATCAATAATTTATTGAGGATTAAAGATGTGATTGTTGCGGTTAACAAAATGGATTTGGTTGACTTTTCAGAAGAAAGATACAATGAAATCAAAGCCGATTTTGAAAAATTGGTTGAAAAAAGTGACTATGAAGACCAACATATCACTTACATT
>PHDE01000074.1 GCA_002842505.1 Bacteroidetes bacterium HGW-Bacteroidetes-3
ACTCAATACTTTTGTTCCTTTGCTGTCTTTGGTGCCAATGGTTGAAATAAAATGGGTGCCCAATTCAATAATTCTCGCTGCCATTGCAAAAGTTTCCACATTATTTACAATGGTTGATTGACCTAAATAGCCATATTCTGTGGGGAAATATTTTTTAATTCTTGGTTCTCCGCGTTTTCCTTCCAACGATTCAATTAAAGCCGATTCTTCGCCGCAAACATAGGCGCCTGCGCCAACCTGAATTTGAATGTTAAAATTGAATTTTGGGATGCCAAGAATGTCGTTGCCTAAAAGTTTGTTTTCGTAAAATTCATGAAGAGTCGTTTCTAATTTTTCAAGCAGGTATTTGTATTCGGCGCGCAAATAAATAAAACCATTGGTGGCGCCTGTTACATAAGCAGCGATAATCATTCCTTCAATCATTAATCCAGGTAAATTATTTAGCAGCGATTTGTCTTTAAATGTTCCCGGTTCGCCTTCATCGGCATTGCAGATTATGAATTTTTTTGGGGAATCACTGTCCTTGCAGCTTTTCCATTTTTTGCTTGTTGGGAAAAAAGCGCCGCCGCGACCTTCGAGATTGCATACAGAAATAAGATTTAAAATTTCATTGGGAGAATGGTTTTTTAATTTTTTTAGCGAAATTCCCATATCATATTTTCTGAAGAATATTGTTTTGTCATCCGCAGGAATGTATTGAATTTTACTGGTGGGATTGCTCGAAATAAAACGCAATGAATTGCCATTTTTCAATTGTTGAATAATGTTTTTTATTTTTTCGGGCGTTAAATTGGTAAACGGATAAAAATTAATTAAGGCCGCAGGTTCCTGATCGCTTAATCCGATACAGGAAGTTTCAAAAAGGGAAAACAGCGGATTTTCACCATAACAGCCAAAAGTGCAGCCGGTTTCTTTTTCAAAAGCCGCTTTTATTTGCTGAAAGCCTTTAAACTCTGAAACAATGCTGTTGTTTAAATAAATGATGTATTTTCCTGTAGGTTGGCGGTGGAAGAAATGGTAAAAAGAAACGACGCCTTCAATTTCTATTTTTGAAACGCCTAATTTTTGGGCAATTTGCGCAATGGCATTTTCTGAAATATAACCAAACTTATTTTGAAACTCCCAAAGATTGTTTAAAAGACCTGTTCTGTTCATTGTAAACGAATTTACAGTTGCTGAACCTAAAGTTACGAATAAAATAAGTTTTAACACTTGATTTTTAAATGTTTAAGTCCGATTTACATTTTATTCAAAGTTTTTGGTTCGCTTATTAAAGATTGGTAATGAAAATGATAAATGGAAAGCGATAATTAAAAAAAGCAGAAGATTTTCCGTTTTTTAGGTTTTTTTGTTGACGAGAATATAGAAAGTGTCTAAAATTCCCTCATTTTTTAACCGGAAGGAATGCAAAGTGTTTGTTTTAAAAATCAGCAAACTATGTGAACATTGCGGTTAAATTGAAATTTTCTAGTCTTTTATTTTGAAAATGTTCCATTATTAGTTAACTTTGCCAAATGAAAATAATTAGAGAAATCGTCTTTTATAAAGATTACTTTGACGATTTTTTTGAAACCTTGACGGATAAAGTACAGGACAAAATTGACGAAGTGCTTTTTATGATGACGATTCTTGAACGTGTTCCGGCCAAATTTTTTAAAAGTATTGAAGGAGTAAAAGGACTTTTTGAAATTCGAATTGAGTATGAAAGTAATATTTACAGAATATTTTGCTGTTTTGACAAAGGAAATTTAGTGGTGCTTTTCAACGGATTTCAAAAGAAATCCCAAAAGACACCAACAAAAGAATTGGATAAAGCAGTGAAAATAATGGAGGAATATTTTAACGAACAAAAAAAGACAAACAATGGAAACAAAAAATAAAAACATTAAAACTTTTGCTGGACATCTAGATAAGAGATATGGAAAAACAGGTACAGAAACAAGGACTAATTTTGAAATCAAAGCCAAATCTTTTGCTATTGGCGAATTAATTAAAGAAGAAAGAAAATTAGCTCATTTGACTCAAGAGCAACTTGCCAACAAAATTGGTGCGAAAAAGAGTTTTATTTCAAGAATTGAAAACGGACACAGCGATATTCAACTTTCAACACTTTATAAACTCATTGAGTTTGGACTTGGAAGAAAAATAAACATCACAATCCAATAAAAACTGCCACCAACCGGGGTTAGGTTTAATGGCAGTTGAAGTGCAAAATTGTAAGTACGTGCTTATATCTAACTATTGTGCTGGCTGAAATTGAAGTGCTTTTTAAGCCCAATACTGCGCCAAGCGCCAGACTTTTTTTTAACCCGTGCTTTGGTTTCTTGCTTAAAAAAGAGCACTTTTTAAACGGACTCTTTAAAAAGTATTTTTTAAACGTTTACAAATTGAATTTTACGCCCACAATAAAGTTTCTGCCTATATTTTGAATGCCGTCTGTTTTCAAGCGTGAAAGGTGCGCTATGTAACTTTTATCAAATAAATTGTTGCCGTTTAAATTGATATCGAAATTTGTTTTTCCAAATTTAACGCTGCCTCCAAAACCAATATTTACCAAGGAATAACCATTGGAAGCCGTTTCAAATCCGCTTACATTATTTTGGTTGAAGGTGCTCGAAACATTTAAAGAAGCAAAACCATCATTTAACCAATCTTTAATATTAAATTCAGTTCTTATGGTATTATTCCAATTATTGGCAGGAATTAACGGCAAATAATCTCCGTTTTGTTTTTTCCCGGTAACAGTTTCAAAACTGCTTTCCAAATGCAACCAGTCTAATGGATGCGGATGAAAATGCAGGCCAACTTCGCCGCCATACAATTTCGCGTTGTTTTGGATATAGTTAAAAACATCATTGTTTTCTCGTATTTCACCAGTTGGTGCTGTGTAAATAAAATTGTTGACGTGGTTGTAAAAACCGTTTGCAAAAAACTCAAAGTGATTGGTGTTGAATTCAATATTTAAATCGGTTTGGAAGTTTTGCTCTGTTTTTAAATTGCTGTTTCCAATTTCATATCTGTTGGTTCCTTCGTGAACGCCGTTAGAAGTTAGTTCCGCCAAATTGGGCGCTCTAAATCCGGAAGCGGCATTGATTCTTACAATCAAATTGTCATCTAAATTGGTTTTATAGCCTAAAGAAGCATTGAAACTATTGTACGATTTGTCAATGGCCACAAAAGAACCTTCTTCTCCAATATTTCCGTAGGCTTCTGTAGAAATCGCTCTGTTGTCAAAACGCAATCCGGCTAAAATCACATTCGATTTCCATTCATAATTACCCGTTCCAAAAAAGCCAACATCATTGGTTACGGCATCCGGAATTAAATATTCTTCGCCAGAATTTTTGTTGCGTTGGTTCATTCCCTGAAACCCGATGATGGTTTCCAATTTGCCGAATTTTGGCAAATGGTATTTTGCGTCATAGTTAAAAGTATTCAAATTCATTTGTAAAACCGCAATATTGCTGTCTTCAAACTCGCTTCTTTCATTGGAAATATAACCGAAATCCACTTCCAATTTTGAGTTTTTTAAGAAGAAAATATTGTTAAAACTCAACAAATGATTGAAAACGCCTTGTTTTGGGTATTCAGTTTCTTTGCTTTTGGTTTGTTCCGCAACGCCATCTTCGGGAATTCCCAAATCCAATTTGTTATAATTGTACCTAAAAACACTGGATATTTTTGAATCGCTGTAGCCAATTCCGGTCTTAAAATCAGTTTCGTTGTAACGCGTATTTGTTACGCGTTCTCCTTCGGAAATTTTATAATCGGAATGTGTGTTGTAACTTCCTCTTGCCAGAAATTTCCAGTTTTCAGAAGAAGTTTTTAATCCGACAGAAGTATTGCTTCCTAAGGTATTTGAAAATAATTTCTGGTCAATATTGGCGACAAAAGTGTTTGCTTCGGCAAATTTCTCCGGAATAAAATACAAAACGCCGCCCAAAGCATCGGAACCATAAAGCAAAGAAGCCGGCCCTTTAATTACTTCCACGCTTTCAATTCCTGAATCGTTTAAACCCAATCCGTGTTCATCACCAAACTGTTGATTCTCAAGTCGAACTCCCTGAGAATAAACCAAGACCCTGCTTCCGCTTAATCCGCGAATAACGGGTTTTCCTATGGATGTTCCCGTAGAAACTTGCGAAACCCCGGGAATGGTGGTGAGTCCTTCAATAAGTGTTGAAGTTCCTTTTCGTTGCAATGTTTTAATGCTTTCATGTTCCACCTTCATTACGTTTTGCGATTGTAATTTGTTGAAAACCGTTGAAACTATGACTTCATCCATTTTAAAAACGGCTTCTTCCAAAGTGAAGTTTAGGATGGTTTCTTTTGCTGATAATGCAATAGTTTTCACCTGGGTTTTAAAGCCGATGAAAGCGACGGTTATTTTTATGGCGTTATTGGGTAAATTTAGCAATTCATAATCGCCGTTTTCATTGGTGGAAGTTCCTTTTTGAAGTTCTTCAATGTAAACCGTTACGCCTAATAAGGGTTCGTTTTGGCTGTTGGTAATTTTGCCCGACAGTTTGTTTTGCGAATGCGCAACTAATGATAATCCTATTAAAAACAGGATAAATATATATATTTTCATTTGTATGTTTTTATTGATAAAAATTGATATTCAGTTTCTATGTCAATAAAAAAGGAGGTGCTCTGGAGGATTTGTAGTGTAGTTTAACTGATGAAGTTTGCGTTTCAACAGAAAGGATTTTTTCTTCATTTTCAATTTTTTCAGCAAGGAAAATTTCTGAAGAAAAATCAATTTTATGCGTGTTTATTTTAAAATGAAAAACAGCGCAATCCATTTCGTGCGCATCAAAATGAACAACATTTTGAGCCTTACAAAACGAATAATCGTGTTTTTTAAATGAATGATCAAACTGTACTGCAAAGGGCAACAGCACAGTTGTAATCAATACAAAAGAAATTATATTTTTAAAAAGTATTTTAATTTTGCGTTAATTTAGTTTGCTAAACTACAAAATTAATCTTTCACCCCCAATTTGTCTAAAATTACTTCCAATAAGCACCATTTTGAAATTGATGATTATAGCAAATTGGCGCCGACAAATATTTCAAAAAAGTACCAAATTACAGAAATTCTTATCTGATTGTCTAATAATTCCATTTCATCCTTTGAATCCTTACCGCATTCAAAATGGCCAATAGGGCTACGCCAACATCGGCAATTACGGCTTCCCATAAAGTTGCCATTCCAAAAGCGCCTAAAATTAACACCAATATTTTTACTCCCAATGCCAAACCGATATTCTGCCATATAATTTTATTGGTTGAATTACTTATTTTAATAGCTGTCGCAATTTTTGAAGGCTGATCTGTTTGTATGACAACATCTGCGGTATCAATGGCGGCATCACTTCCTAAACCTCCCATTGCCATCCCAACATCAGCGATTGTAATTACAGGTGCGTCATTTACGCCATCACCCACAAAAGCAATGGTTCTTCCTGCAGCTTTTAATTTTTCGACTGCTATTATTTTATCTTCCGGCAACAATTCACCGATTGCTTTATCAATGCCTAATTGTTTTGCAATTTTATCAACTGCTGCTTGCTTATCACCTGAAAGCATCACAACTTCTTTTATATTCTTAATGTTATGCAATGCCATAATTGCCTTTTTAGCATCATTTTTGAGTGTATCGGCAATGGTAATATAACCTGCAAATATTTTATTTATAGCAATTACAACAATGGTTTCAGTATTTAAATCTAGTTTTTCATCATAAGAAATATTAAATTTTGCCAACAGTTTTGTGTTTCCGGCTAAAACCTCATACTCCCCAATTTCTCCTTTCATACCGAAACCGGAAATTTCTTCAACATTGGTTGAATTTAAAGTGGTTTTATCAATTTTCGCGTATTTTACGATGGCTTCTGCAATGGGATGTGTAGAATTGGCTTCCAAAACGGCCGTTAATTCAACCAATAATTCTTTGTCGAAATTTACGGCAACTATTTCTTGCACTTCAAAAACGCCTTTGGTTAAGGTTCCTGTTTTGTCCATCACAACCGTATCAACTTTGGTCATTAAATCAATAAAATTAGCGCCTTTAAATAAGATCCCATTGTGTGATGCTGCGCCTATTCCGCCAAAATAGCCCAACGGAATTGAGATTACCAGGGCGCAGGGACAAGAAATTACCAAAAAGATTAAGGCACGTTGAAACCAGCTCTGAAAGACGTAGGCATCCCCAAGAAAGAAATAAGGAATTGCGACCAATCCAATGGCCAGCCAAAATACGATTGGGGTATATATTTTTGCCAATCTGCTTACCAACAATTGTGTTTTTGCTTTTCTGCCAACAGCTTCCTGTACTAATTTTAATATTTTTGAGAGCTTTGTGTCCTCAAATTTACTGGTTACCTCAATCTCAATCACTTTAGTGAGGTTTACCATACCGGCCAATACTTTATCGCCTTTGATTTTTGTGACTGGTGTAGATTCCCCAGTTAATGTAGCGGTGTTTAAAACGGCATCGTTTGAAATCAAATCACCATCCAACGCTATTTTTTCACCAGGCTTGGTTTGAATTGTTTGTCCGACCTGAACTTCACTTGGATGTTTGATTACTGCATTGCCATTCTCCAGCACAGTAACTTCTTCAACCTGCACTTTTAACAGGGCTTCAATGGAACGTTTGGCTTTATTTACTGCGGCTTCCTGAAATAATTCTCCAACAACATAAAACAGCATTACGGCAACACCTTCTTCATAAGAACCAATTAGAAATGCGCCAATCGTTGCAACAGACATTAAGACGAACTCATTATAAATATTGCCCTTTAGGATTAGTTTTAAAGCCTTTAAAATAACCGCGCCTCCAACTATGATATAAATAATGCCAAACCAAATTAATGGAACAAGGGCTTTAAAAAAGGAGACATCATAAAAATCAAAACCAATACCCAGCACTAAAAAAAATAAGCCAACTGCCGGAATTACATAGTCTTTATTGATGCTGAATGATTTATGAGGTTTCTGGGCTTCTTTGGTAAAATCTATAGCACAGGCAGAACCTTCTTTGCAATCTTCACTCATAATATTAAGTTTGTTTCAAAATTAATCTATTGAAGTATGCAACAGAAGTGCATTATTTTTTGTTGCACTTATCACAAATGCCTTTAACCACCAAGTTAATATTCTCAGCAATATAGCCAGTAGGCAAGGTTATTCTTGGAATTTTATAATCCGTAATACATATTGTTTCATTACAATTTGTGCAATGGAAATGTAGGTGTAAATCGTTGTCAATTTCGCAATGGCAATTTTCTTCACACAAAGCGTATTTGGTAATTCCTGTTCCGTCGTCTATTTTGTGGGAAATACCCTTTTCAACAAAAGTTTTTAAGGTTCGGTAAAGGGTAGTTCTATCCGATTTGTCAAAATAATTTTCAACATCTGTTAAACTTGTCGCCACTTTTTTATTTAAGAGAAATTGTAAAACCAACAAGCGCATTGCCGTTGGTTTTACGTTGTTATTCTCCAATATTTTTTCGAAATCTTGCATGATACTATTTATTAAATCTTTTTATGGATTTCCCCGTTTTAATTTTGAATGCATCATTAATGTCTGATACATAAAGAATTCCATCTGCAGGATATGGCGTGGCGGCATTTTTACAAATAATCGCCACGGCTTTTTCCGCTTCTTCATTTTGGCAAACCAATGCCACTTTAATCATTTTGCTGTCCGCAAAGTGAAATTTTAATGAAGGTAACGAATCTTCGCGTTTATAAGTTCCGGTGCCTTCACATTCTGACAAGGTTACGCTTTCAAAGCCGTTTTCTTTAAGGGCTGCTACTACGCTTTCTAATTTATTGGGTTTTATGTATGCTTTAATTTCTTTCATCTGGTTATATTTAATGTTTTTTTAATGTCAGATGTAATAAGCAAATAGTCATTTCGGTTGGTATTGAAATAAAGATTAAGCTTATTTCATCTTTTCTGATTTTGTATTGATTAAATTTAATCTTCATCACCAAACTCACTTTTTTGTAATTCGGCATTTAAATAATAAGCACCTTTAGTGACAATAACATCATTTTTTGGCAAGGCTTCTATAAAAACGACTTCCGTAAAACCTAAATCAGAAACCCCTTTATTTACTTGTACCTTTTCAAATTCAATGTTATCGCCGGTTTTGTTCCGTTGGACAAATATGTAGTCCAATCCTTTTTCATTGATAAAAGCTTCATTTGGTAAGGCATTCACCACTTTACCGGATATTGCAATTCGGGCTTCAACAAACATTCCTGTTAACAAGCCTTCGTGGGTTCCAATTATATTCGCGTGCACTAAAATTGCCCGTGTATTCATATCGAAGGCCTTGCCCATAGCAAATATTTCTGCTTCATAAATTTTATCGGGTCTTGTTGTTAATGAAAAAGTAATTTTTTGTCCAATTTTGACTTTATCAATGTCTTTTTCAAATACTTTAAGTCCTAAATGTAAAAATTCATTGTCAATAATTTCGAACATTTTTTGTTCTGAGGCAACAAATTTTCCAATATTGATTTCAATGTTTTGAACAACGCCATTTATGGGAGAAACCACAGGAACGGAAGAAATTATTTTTCCGTTTTCTAAACCTGAAACATTGATGTCCATTAACTGTAACATTGATTTTGCTGCATTCAATGCCGATTTTCCGTCATTATATGCGGCTTCCGCTTGTTGAAATGATTTTGCGGAAGTGATGCCATCTTTTATAAGAGCCTTTTTACGTTGATAATCTTGCTCTAAAAATGAAATATTGCTTTTTGCCGAAAGATATTCACGCTGCATGGTGATAAATTGAGGGTTGTTTAGCTGCGCAAGCACCTGTCCTTTTTTTACATAATCCCCTTCTATTACCGCAATACTTTGCACCCGGCCTCCAATGATGGCGCTAACGCTTGCCCTGTTTTGCGGCGGCAATTCCAGTTGTCCGTTTACTTTTAACGCATCACCTAAATTTATTTGTTTGGCAGTGCCTAATGCGATGTTCATAACCTCCATTTGCTTTTGCAGCAAAACAACTAAAAGGGAGCTTTCGGCTGGCGGTGTGTTGTTGGCTTCACTATTTTCGTTCTGTGGCGCTGTTTTGCTTTGGCAACTTCCCAAAACAATAAGAAATAATAAAATGACGCTTATTTTATATATATTTTTCATCTGTTAATTATATTTTCCTGTTAAATAGTTGATTTCATTTACGGTTTGGTTGTACAGATTGAGCCTGTTTAGATAGCTTTCTTTAATTTGTACGGCTTGCTCTAAAGTTGTTATGTACTCCACATAGCCAACTTCGCCCTCTTTGTAGGCTTTGTTGGCGGATGAAAATAATTTGTCGGCCAACTGCAATCCTTTGGCTTCAAAATACAATAACGAGGCCTTATGTTTTTCATAATCTTGAAGGCTGGCTTGAAGCACGGCATTTATGTCCAATTTAGTTTGCTCGTAATTCATTTGGGCAATTTCACTGTTTTTTTTGGCTGCCTGTGTTTTCCCTTTTTGCGACCAAAAGAACAATGGAACTTTTACGCCAACTTGAAAACCTGTAAAATTCTTGATACCTTCTATTTGCTGATTAAAATACCCGGCGGATAAATCTGGCAGATACCTCGCCTTTTCCAATTTATGTTCTCTTTCCGAAACAGTGACAATTTGTTCTTGAAGCCTTAAAATAGGGCTTACGCTGTCATTTTTTTCAATCGTTGAAAAGGGTATTTTTTCCAAATCACCATCAATAATTGTTACGGAATTCTCACTGTTAAGCAATAATTGCAATTGCTTTCCTAAATTATCAACGTCTAAACTTGCCTCAGATTTTAAGAGGTTTATTTCGGCTTGTTTTCCTTCAGCAGACATTTTTTCAATCAAATTGGTTTCACCGGATTCAAATCTTTTTTCGGCAATTACAGCAAAATTCTGAAACGCTGACTCTAAGTTTGAAATTAGGAAAAATTTATTTTTTGCAAACCACAACTCCATATACGCTGCTCTCACATCCCGTTCCAGCCTATTTTTTTCAAGAGTCAATGAAACCTCACTTAAAGCAATTCGTTCTTTCTGTAATTTTAATTGTGCGCCATATACGGTCGGAAATTTGAAATCTTGGGTCATGCTAATTTCATAATCGGTTTGTAACCCATTTATTTGTCCTTTTCTATAAGATACACCTGTTTTGTCTAAATCGAAAGCCGATTTTTTTAAGCTTTTTTGCTTTTCAATTTCCAGATTGGCCGCTTTTATGGTCGGATTATTTTCAAGAGCTATAGTAATAGCTTGCTCTATTGTTAAATGTTGAGGCTGTTCTTGTGCAATTGCTGAATTTATTCCTGCGAAAGAAAAGAAAACCAGTATGATTATCGATAAAATTGAGGTATTCATTGTACTAGTTTTTTTATCTATTCTTTTTTGTGAACGCTTTTCAACAAAATAATACAAAACAGGGACAACCAAAAGTGTTAATAGGGTTGATGAAATTAAACCGCCAATAACAACGGTAGCTAAAGGTCTTTGCACTTCAGCGCCTGCAGATGCAGAGATTGCCATTGGCATAAAGCCCATGATAGCTGCAACAGCCGTTAATAATATGGGGCGTAACCGCTCTTCGGTTGCCAATAAAATACGCTTTTTTAAATCTGTCATTCCTTCTAATTTTAAGCTGTTAAACCTGCTTACCAACACCAGTCCGTTTAAAACCGCCACACCAAATAGCACCACAAAACCAACACCGGCTGAAATACTGAAGGGCATACCACGTAAATACAAACTAAAAATGCCGCCAATGGCCGCCAATGGCACTGCCATATAAATCATGGTTGCTTGTTTTACAGAGTTTAAGGCGAAATAAAGCAATATGAATATTAGAAATAACGCGATAGGCACCACAATGGTTAAGCGTTCTTTGGCACGTTTTAAATTTTCAAAAGAACCACCATATTCAATAAAATAGCCATCCGGCAATATTAATTGTTCCTCTAATTTTAGCTGTACTTCTTCCACCATAGATTCAACATCGCGCCCTCTTACATTTACGCCCACCGAAACCCTTCTGTAAGTATTGTCGCGTGAAATTTGCATAGGTCCGGGTTTGTAACTAATATCGGCCAATTCATTCAGCGTAATTTGTGATCCGTCATTTGGTAAATCCACAAATAAGTTGCGTAAATCATCAATACTTTGTCTGTAATCTTCTGAATAACGGACGACCAAATCAAAGCGTTTTTCTCCTTCAAAAATAATCCCTGCATTTGCCCCTGCAAAAGCAGTACTCACATAACGATTTAATTTATCAATGGTTAACCCATATTTGGCTAATTTATCTTTTTGATAAATTACCGTGATTTGAGGCAAACCTTCCGTAGCCTCAGCACGCACATCTGCGGCTCCCTCAACCGTTTGAATAATTTTTGCCATTTCTTCCGCTTTAATTGCCAGCACATCCAAATCGTTTCCATATAATTTAATGGCAACATCTTCACGAACGCCAGTTAGCAATTCATTAAAACGCAGTTCAACAGGTTGTGAAAATATAAAGTTGACACCTATGATAGATTTTAATTTATCCTGAATTTTTTCAATTAGCTCGGCTTTGGTTGAAGCTGAAGTCCACTTGCCCATATCCTTTTCCAAGATGATGAAGGAATCTGTAATATCCATCGGCATTGGGTCAGTCGGTATTTCTGAAACGCCAATTCTCCCCACCACTGTTTTAACTTCGGGAAAATTACTGTTAATAATATTTTCAACTTCTTCTGAAACTTTGATGGATTCGGATAAGGAACTTCCCGGTTTCATAATAATTTGCATTGCGATATCCCCTTCATCCAACTTAGGGATAAATTCCCCGCCCATTTTTGTGAACACAAAAGCGGCGATCACAAATAAAAGCACAGCAACGGCAAGCACTATTTGTTTAAATTTTAAAGCACCTTGAATTAAAGGTTTATAACCTTTAAAAATACCTTTCATCATTTTATTGCTCATTTTTGTGAGCCCATCTTCCACCTTCGTAAACAAATTTCGTTTGTTTTGTGAAGTAGGTTTTAAAAACAATGACACCATAACAGGAACGTAAGTAAGGCATAACAATAAGGCACCCAATACGGCAAATCCAAAAGTAAATGCCATTGGCCGGAACATTTTTCCTTCCACTCCTGTTAAAAATAAAATGGGCGTAAAAACGATAAGAATAATTAATTGTCCGAAAAAGGCCGAGTTCATCATCATACTGCTCGATTTATAGGTAAGTTCGTCCATTTCTTGCGACGTAAAATCGGCTTTATTCTTTTTGATTCGCTGTTCAATATGATGTACCGTTCCTTCAACTATAATTACGGCACCATCCACTATAATTCCAAAATCAATAGCGCCCAACGACATTAAATTTGCCCAAACGCCAGTTGCTTTCATCAAAATAAAAGCAAACAATAGGGAAAGCGGTATAATGGAAGCGGTCAATAAACCTCCCCTCAAACTTCCCAACAATAAAACCAACACAAATACAACGATTAGCGCCCCTTCAATTAGGTTTTTTGAAACGGTGCTTGTAGTGCGCGCAATTAAATCGCTTTGGTCTAAAAAAGGTTTAATTTCAAGACCTTCAGGCAAAGATTTTTGAATACTTGCCATTCGGTTTTGTACATTTTTTATGACTTCATTGGGATTTTCGCCTTTTAACATCAAAATTTGTCCGCCAACCGCTTCCTTACCGTCTTCAGTGAAAGCGCCATAACGAACCGCGGTGCCAAAACGGACAGCATCAGCAACATCTTTGATTAAAATGGGCGTATTTTCATTGTTCGCCACCACAATATTTTCAATGTCCTCTAGAGTTCTTGCCAATCCTTCTCCACGAATGAAGTTGGCTTGGTGATTTTTTTCAATATATGCGCCGCCAGTATTTGAATTGTTGCTTTCCAGTGCTTCAAATACTTCGGTGATGCTAATTCCCATACTGTTTAAGCGGTTGGGATTTAAGGCTATTTCGTATTGTTTAACGTTTCCTCCAAAAGAATTTATTTCAACAACGCCGGGCACCAATGCCATTTGTCTTTTTACAATCCAATCTTGGACAGTTCGCAGTTCGGATGGCGAAAATTTATTTTCAAATCCTTTTTTCGGCACCAAAGAATATTGGTAAATTTCACCCAAACCTGTGGCAATTGGCGCCATAAAAGGCTTTCCAAAACCTGCCGGGATATCTTCCTGTATTTTGGTGAGTTTCTCCTGAACCAATTGTCTTGGTAAATAAGTGCCCATTTCGTCTTTAAATACAATGGTTACCACTGAAAGTCCGAAACGCGACACAGAGCGCAACTCTATAACACTTGGTAAATTCGCGACAGCCAATTCTATGGGATAGGTCACAAATTGTTCTATATCTTCTGTTCCCAAGTTGGGAGCAACGGTGATTATTTGAACTTGATTGTTGGTGATATCGGGTACCGAGCCCAATTTTATGGTCATCATTGAATAAATACCGGTACCAATAAGCACCAAAATAAATAGGCCGACAATGAATTTGTTGTTAATGGAAAAGCGAATGATTTTATCGATCATTTTTATGATATGTTTAAGTTAATTGAAATAAGTAACACCCAAACTGCAGGTGTTTAAAAACGTATTTATAACTTAAACTTGGGGTGGTTGGTCAATTTTGGAAAGGTAATTATTAAAGAAAGACACATCATTGAATGTGCACAATTCTTTCATAGGAATATTTGGATAAATTAAAACTTCTTCATGTCTTGTCGGTTCGGAAATGCTAATAGTGCAACAAGCACAAGCACAAAAGGGAGAACATAAATCTATATCGGTATGATTATCAAAATTAGAACCTTGAGAAATTAAAGTGTATTGTTGTGTGCCAATAACCACTTCATCATCACACGGAAGTGCCGAAAATATGATGGTAATAATTGATATGGCGATTGCTATAATTTTCACTGCGTAAATATACAAATATATCTATGCAATAGTATTGCAAATGTTTTTTGGCAAAATTTTAAATTCCGTTGCACATGTCATACAACCGAATAAAATTTATATATAACCCTTTGGGTGTAATTAGTTTTTGGTGATGTTTTTCGTCAGCTCAGGTAATTTTTGATAGAAAATTGTATCAAGAACAAGGAAAATTTCATTAAAAACAATTCTCGATACATTTTTTGTTTCGTTCCCTACACAAAAAATACTCGAATTGACGTTTTTAATAATTGCACCCAACGGGTTAAATATAATTAAATTTGAATGTGTTTAAAACCAACCAAATAAAGGGCCATAAAGGTTTGTTCCGAATTTAGCTTGCTCTTTTTATTACATTTAAAAATTAATGATTTGTCTAATTCACAATAAAATAGTGTTATAAAAACAATGGACTAATCTTTCACCCCCAATTTTCCTAAAATCACTTCCAGCAAACACCATTTTGAAATGGAAGATTGCAATAAATTGGCGCCCACAAAAGTGGTAAACCATAACCAGTTTATGTTTACTTTAATGGCGAGCAGTAGGCTAATCAATATAAATGTGCCGGCAATGCCTTTTACGAGTCTGTTTTTCATTTTCTCGGGTTTAATATTAGTATTTGGTATCAGGTATTTTTGATTTACGATTTTTCCTA
This sequence comes from Bacteroidetes bacterium HGW-Bacteroidetes-3, assembly GCA_002842505.1. GTDB lineage: Bacteria > Bacteroidota > Bacteroidia > Flavobacteriales > Flavobacteriaceae > Lutibacter. The sequence goes on from PHDE01000074.1 coordinate 14,634, forward strand.
TTTTCTTTTCCATTTTAGAACGGACAGGTCGCGACCTGTCCCTACTTTTAACTTTTTCCCTATTGCCTTTTGCCTAATGCCTATTGCCTTCAACCTAATTTGATTTTTCAATATTTAAGACAACCACATGAACTTTAGACATTGTTTTTTGTTTCGCATTAAATTCATCTGCTTTGGCAAAAAAAATGTCCACATTTTCCTTTTTCACAAAAGCAAAGAAAATAATGGACTGGCTTTCATCCATTTCACCGGCAAACCAATTGCTTTCAAAGGATTCTTCGGACAAATCCCTAAATCCTGTAACATCTTTATAGGAATAAATATGAATCCCCGATTTTTTTAAGATGCTTTTGATTTCTTTTGAATACTCCTGAACAGCGGTTATGACTAATAATTTCATTATTCTGTTGGTTTTATGTTATCATTATTATTTGAATTGTTTTCCCATTTCTTTTTTTCGGTCATATAATAAACCATTGGAACAATTATAAGTGTTAATATGGTTGATACAATTGCTCCGGCCACCAATGAAATTGCCAACCCTTGAAAAATTGGATCGAACAAAATAATGGAAGCGCCAATAACCACCGCACCCGTTGTCAGTAAAATTGGCGTGGTGCGCACGGCTCCGGCATCAATAATGGCTTGTTTTAACGGAATTCCGTCGTTCAAACGAATTTCAATAAAGTCGATTAACAATACCGAATTTCGAACCATAACGCCCGCCAAAGCAATCATTCCAATAAATGAGGTTGCGGTAAAGAAAGCACCCAATAGCCAGTGGCCTAACACAATGCCAATTAATGAAAGCGGTATGGCCATCATCATCACCAATGGCGTTTTAAAGTTTTGGAACCAGCCAACAATCAACATATAAATGATGATTATGACCACCAAAAATGCAGTTCCTAAATCTTGGAAAACTTCCAAGGTAATTTGCCATTCTCCATCCCATTTCACCGCAAAATTGCTTTCGTTTGATGGTTGTTCCAAATAAAGCTCGTCTAACTTGTATCCTTTTGGCAATTCAATTTTTTGTAATTTTTCCTTCATTCCTAAAATGGCATACACCGGACTTTCCAATTCTCCAGCCATATCAGCAGTTACATACACTACTTGTTTTTGGTCCTTGCGATAAATGGTTTTTTGTAAAGTATCTTGCCGTATATTTACCAAATCGCTTACTGGTACTAATTTGCCCTGACTTCCTTTAATTTTTAATTGCAGAATGTCTTGTAAACTCGTTTTATTGGTATCGTCTAGTGATAAAACAATACCAATATCAGAGGCATTATGATGCAAAGACTGAAACTTTCTGAAGGTGTTGGCGCAGACGATCCTCGCATGCCGGACGCAATGCCGCATGGTCGACATAGGCAGCTACAATTTTCTGCCATGTTGCCAGACCCAGTTCACGTACCTGCTCAGGGTACCGATGCAGATGGGTAAAACTTCGGACTCTCGTTCCGCACCACAAGGGCCACGGGTAAATGCTCATGTCAGCAATATCGATGAGGCCAAGCCTTCCCTGCGTATCCAGCACGATATTACCCAGATGCAGTGAGCGGAAATGCACACC
>PHDE01000075.1 GCA_002842505.1 Bacteroidetes bacterium HGW-Bacteroidetes-3
CTTGGTATTTATATGGGGGGCTTTTATAATCCTCATGAAATTGGAAAATCTAAAGCTTTTTAAATGTACTTTTTAAATTAAACGATGGAAGTGGGTAACATTTACATTTGAAATTGATTTTGGTGCGATATTTAATTTGAAATTTTTTAATCCTATTTACCAATAAAAGTGAAATGCTGATGAAAACAACAAAAGATTTTGTTTTAACAATAGTATAATCTGCACAAATTTATCATTGGGTGTTTAATAAAAAAAAATAAACCAAAAATTGTATATTTGACTTTATGCAAAATAGGATAGTTAAAGTCTCAATTTGAAATTGGAAGTGTCTTTATTCTGTCCAAAAAATGTAAATAATTTATAAGTATATTGAAGATGTTGAGCCCTGTAAAACAATATTGAAATTAATTGAAGACTTTATAAAGATTTATGAAAGAAAAATTCACCCATATCAACAAAAAAAACCATCCAAAAATGGTCAATGTTGGCGATAAAAAAGTCACCAATCGCTCGGCAACTGCAAAAGCAACGATGTTTTTAGGCGCCGAAATTATTGTGCATTTTGAAGATAAAGAATTGGTTACCAAAAAAGGTCCGGTTTTCCAAACGGCCATTATCGCGGGAATTCAAGCGGTTAAAAAAACATCGGAACTCATTCCTATGTGCCATCCTTTGCTGATTAATGGCGTTGACATTGATATTGAAATTATCGACAAAGAAAATATAGAAATTGTATGCACGGTTTCTATCGAAGGAAAAACCGGCGTTGAAATGGAAGCCTTAACTGGCGCGACTATTGCAGCATTAACGGTTTATGATATGTGCAAATCCATTTCGCAAAAAATGGTGATAAAAGAAGTGAAACTGGTGAAAAAATCAGGAGGTAAAAGCGACATTAAAAATGAGTAAACATCAAAAACACGCAAAACTTACATTAAGGGACAACGATAATTTTGCGCCGAACGAAATTGCCATTGTGGGCACAAAATGCAGCGTTATTTCAAATTTGGTTCAGCAGGTTTCCGGGAAATTGGCCAAATATAAACTGGCGTATTTGGACGCTTCACATTCCGAAGAAATTGAACAAAATAAGGTTGATTCTTTTACATTCAATGCCAACGGAATCCTTGCTGTTTCCGAAAAATATGCGTTGAACAAGTTCAATCAGCGTGTGCAGTTTTCTCAGCACGATTTGGTTTTTATCAATGGAAACCATTTTGAAGGCGCCAAACAAATTCTGATTTTAGACAAGGAAAAAGAAGCTTCTGTATTGAAAAGATTGGAGCAGTTGAACAACATTCAATTCGTCATAAAATTAACCGATGACGCCGAATATTTTGATTTTTTGGAAGAAAAAAATCCGCAGATAAAAAATCTATTGTGTTATCATATTTATGAAATTGACAAAATTTCAAAACACATTGAAAATTTAATCAAGGAAAAAATTGCGCCAGTTCAAGGCCTTGTTTTGGCCGGCGGAAAAAGCACCAGGATGGGAACGGACAAAGGAACGCTTAATTTTTACGGCAAGAATCAGCGCGATGTGGCTATGGATTTGTTAAAAAAACACCATTTAAAAACCTATTTATCCATTAGGGAAGACCAAGAAATTGGCATAGAAAACAAAATCACCGACAAATTTTTTGGTTTAGGGCCGTTTGGCGCTATATGTTCCGCTTTTCAGGAAAATCCAGATGTGGCTTGGTTGGTTTTGGCAACCGATTTGCCTTTTGTGAATGATTCCATAATTCAATTGTTGCTGAAACACAGAAATCCGTCGAAAGCCGCGACTGCCATAAAAGGAAAAAGTAGTGAGTTTCCCGAGCCATTAATTACTATATGGGAACCAAAAAGCTATACCTTATTGCTCAATTATTTGGCGCAAGGATATTCTTGCCCGCGAAAAGTGTTGCTCAATTCGGAGATAGAAATTGTTGAAGTTGACGATGAATTTATCCGAAACATTAATACGCCTGAAGAATTTAATGCCGCTAAAAAAGAAATAAACGACTAAAAATTCTCGATTTTATGCTCAAATAAATTCAATAAAAACCAAAAATGAACTTCAACAAAGAAACTTATTTTCAACGCCAAACAACCTTGCTGGAAATTGGAGAAGCAGGACAAGCGCTGTTGCAAAAAGCAAAAGTGTTGGTGGTTGGTTGTGGCGGATTGGGAAGTCCGGTTGCCGTTTATTTGGCGGCAAGCGGCGTTGGAGAGTTGCATTTGGTGGATTTTGATACAGTTTCGGTTTCAAATTTACACCGTCAGGTTTTTTATAAACTGGAAGATATTAATCAACCTAAAGCGGAGGTTTTGGCGAATGAAATTAAGATTCGAACGCCTTTCACCAAAGTAACCGCAATTAATGAAGCGGTAACCAAAAATAACATTTTGGCATTGATTTCTGAAGTTGATTTGGTGGTTGACGCAACCGATAGTTTGCCCATAAAATATTTGATTAATGACGCCTGCGTTTTGGCAAAAAAATCGTTGGTTTACGGTTCTTTATATAAATTCGACGGTTATGTGGCGACTTTTAATGTGTTGGAAGAAAACGGTGATTACAGCTGTAATTTGCGCGACGCATTTCCCAAAATTGCCGCAGATATTCCCAACTGCGAAGAAGCTGGTACTATGAATCCGATTGTCGGTATCATTGCGCTTTTGCAGGTAAATGAGGTAATCAAACTAATCACCAAAACCGGGAAATTATTGACAAACCAATTGCTTATTTACAATGCTTTGGAGAATTCGCAGTTTAAAATGAAGTTGAAGAAAAACAAATTCTTAGACATAAAATCTATTTTTGAAAAATCAAATTATGTAGCAGAAACTTGTGAAAATCAGGACATTTCTTTGTTAATTTCTGCTTTAGGATTAAAAGAAAAAATTGACGATTCAACCTTGGAAATTGTGAGTGTTCTTAATAATCCCGAAGAATTTATTCCGTTCAAAGTGCATCAGAAAAAGCCTTACAACACCTTCGATATTGAAAACTTTCAACCCGATTTTAAAAAAAAGTACGTCATTATTTGCAACAAAGGAATCAACAGTTATGATGTTACGTTAAAATTAAAGGAAAAATATCCATCGCTTTCAGTGCTTAGTTTGGCTGAAGGCATCATAAATTATTAAATGCAACATCCGTTAGAATTTTATACAGCTGAAAAAGAGCGCTTTGAGCAGGAATATAAATCGTTTAAAAAACAATTGGCGCTTTCAAGTTCCTTGCGGCTGTTCGTTTTTTTAAGTGCCGCAACAGGCATTTATTTCTTTTTTGGACAAGTAGAAATATTGGTTTCCATCATCGTGATTTGGGCTGTTTTATTCTTCTTTTTGTTAACGCGACATTCCAAATTGCAATATAAAAGCGATTTAAACAAAGCCTTAATCGACCTCAACAAAACAGAAATTAAAGCGTTAAACCAGGATTATTTTTCCTTAAATCCGGGCAATGAATTTATAGATCCCGCGCATCCTTACAGTTATGATATTGATTTGTTTGGTAAAGGTTCTTTTTTTCAATATTGCAACAGAACCGTGACGCCAGAAGGAAAACTGGAGTTTGTGGAGAAATTAAGAAACAGCGATATTTCCAATATTTTGGAGCGGCAAAACGGCATTAAAGAGCTAAGCCAAAAACCCAAATGGCGACAACAATTTTCTGCGTTGGCGAGTTTGGTGAAAGTGGAGCATCCGGCAAAGGAAATTGCCGATTGGATTCATAATTACAAATCGGTTTTCCCTAAATTTTTGTTCTTTTTGCCGAAAGTTTTTTCTGCAGTTTCTTTGGTTTTAATTGTGCTTGTATTTACGGATGTTGTTGCCGAACAAATTCTGTTAATTTGGTTTTTTGTAGGTTTGGGAATTTCGGGTGCTTTTCTCAAAAAAGTAAATGAATTGTATGGTGACGCAAATAAAGCGAAAGACACTTTTAAACAATACCATAAATTGTTGAACGAAATTGAAACAGCTTCTTTTGAATCGAAAATATTGAAAGAAAAGCAACAGGAAATTCAGACAGAAAGCCTAAAAGCTTCCGCAATATTTGCTAAATTTTCAAAAAGATTGGATTCTTTCGACCAGCGCAATAACTTGATTATTGCCGTTTTTGGCAACGCTTTTTTATTACGCGATTTGCAGCACGCGCACAAGGTGGAAAAATGGATTTACAGCTACAAAGACAAAGTGGAAGATTGGTTTAAGGTGATTGCTTTTTTTGATGCAAAAAATTCGTTGGCAAATTTCGCTTTTAACCATCCGTCGTATGTTTTTCCTGAAATTGAAAAAAACAAATTGGCGATTGCAGCTAAAAATTTGGGGCACCCTTTGTTGAAAGAAGCACAGCGAGTGGACAACGATTTTTACATTGAAAATCTGCAATTTTACATTGTTACCGGCGCAAATATGGCCGGAAAAAGCACTTTTTTAAGAACGGTTTCCCTGTCTATTGTGATGGCAAATATGGGTTTGCCGGTTTGTGCGGCCGAATTTAAATATTCGCCCATAAAATTGATTACCAGTATGCGCACTTCGGATTCTTTAACCGAAAATGAATCGTATTTCTTTTCTGAATTGAAACGTTTAAAATTTATAGTGGATGAAATTAAGAATGAAGATTATTTTATCATTTTAGATGAAATTTTAAAAGGAACAAACAGCACCGACAAAGCGATTGGCTCGAAAAAATTCGTCCAGAAATTGGTAAATTCAAAAGCCACGGGAATAATTGCCACGCACGATTTAAGTTTGTGTGAAATTGAAAAAGAATTGCCTGAAATAAAAAACTATTATTTTGATGCTGAAATCATTAATGATGAGTTGTTTTTCGATTATAAATTGAAAGAAGGAATCTGTAAAAATATGAATGCGTCTTTTTTGCTAAAGAAAATGGAAATTATTTAGGAATTCCTATCCCCAGCCTCCCGTACAAAAAACGGGACAGGCTTTTCCGAAGGAAAGGGAGTTTGATTTGAGATTAGAATAGTATTTACAACAAAAAACTTTAGACTTTTCAATTTCGGACTTTCGCCTTTACAACATAAATTCCCCCTTCGGGCCTGCCGGCGAGGCAGGGGCAAGGGGGCTTTTACGGATGCGAATTCACCCAAACTTCGCCGTCCTTAAAATGCTCTTTTTTCCAGATCGGAACCGTTTCTTTTAAGGTATCAATGGCAAATTCACAAGCTTCAAAAGCCGCTTTTCTATGTGCGGAAGAAACCGCAATAATTACAGGAATATCGCCAATTTGCAATTCTCCAACCGCGTGGTGAATGGCTATTTTGTGGATTTGAAACTTCGCCAAAGCCAAATCTGCAATTTTTTGCATTTCTTTCAAAGCCATTGGTTCATAAGCGCTAAAATCCAATAAAGTAACCGCTTTATTTTTTGTGGAATTTCGAACTGTACCCACAAATAAAGCAATTCCACCACAAGAAGCATCCTGCACAAAATCGTAACAATCTTGTGTGTTCAATTTTTTTGAAGTGATTAAAACAGCGGTATTTTTCATTATCAATTAGTAAATGAGTTTATTTTGATTTACGATTTACGATTTATGATTTACGATTTATGAATTTTGATTTACGATTTTTGATTTTTGATTTAGGAATTTTTAATATCAATCTTCTTCCTTTAAAACAATAATTCCCCCTTCGGGGGCAAGGGGGCCTACCCTCCGCTCACCGGCGGAATGATTGCCACCACATCATTTTCTTTTAAAACCAAATCATCTTCGGCATATTCTTCATTTACGGCAATGGCAAAATCTTTGATGTTTTTCAATTTTGGATAATTCAACATTAATTCTTTTTTTAAATTCAGAAGAGAAGCTGCTGATTTCAATTCATAAAAAATAGAATTTTCACCAACCAAATCGGTTGCAATGCCAAAAAATAGCAGTTTAATTTTCATGGTTTAGTTTCAAATTTTTACAAAAGTAAATCTTTTCTGTTTAATAAAAAGCGCTCACTATTTATAATTAATCTAAATAATTACTTGCGTGATGTTTATCACAAAACTAGCAATTTCATTCGTTAATTTTGTTAGAGTCCTAAAATATTTTCAAAAAACATGAAGTATGGTTTTATAATTGACAATCGAAAATGCATTGGTTGCCACGCTTGCACAACAGCTTGTAAATCAGAACACGATGTGGCTATTGGCGTTAACAGAACCTACGTGAAGCAGGTTGAAAAAGGAGAATTTCCAAATACAAGAAGAATTTTTTCCGTGATGCGCTGCAATCATTGCACTGACGCGCCTTGCGTGGAAATTTGTCCGGTTCAAGCACTTTATACCCGTGAAGATGGCATTGTGGATTTTGACAATAATCGTTGTATTGGCTGTAAATCTTGTATGCAAGCTTGTCCGTACGATGCTTTGTATATTGATCCAGACACACATACAGCGGCAAAATGCAATTATTGTGCGCACAGGGTTGATGTTGGGCGCGAGCCGGCTTGTGTCTCTGTTTGTCCGGAACACGCCATTATTGCAGGCGATATGCACAACCCAAATACAGAGATTTCTCAATTGTTGGCGCGCCAGGCAGTAAAAGTTCGGAAACCGGAAAAAGGCACCAATCCAAATTTGTTTTATATTGATGCAGACGATTCTTCATTAGTTCCGGAAGCAACCGACAAGTCGGGTCCAAGTTTGTGGAGTTCACAAGCCCGTGGTGTTGGTCATTTTGCCAAGGCTGCAGAAAAAATGATGTACAGCAATAAGGAGTTCGATTTATTGCAGATGACCATAGACAATGATATTGAAGCCGCTTACCAAAGAAAAGACAGTGAAAATCCGAATTATATTGATGTTTTGAACGGGAAAGCCCGCCGGGTTTATGACACGCCCGATAAAGGAATATTGTGGGGTTGGGAAGTTTCCACTTACGTTTTTACCAAAGCAATCGCCGCTGGCGCTTTTTTAATTCCGTTTTTGGCCATGCTTTTAGGATATGAAGTATCGCCAACCGCCAAATTATGGTCTGCAGGAATTTCATTGGCTTTCCTTGGGTTAACAGGCTTATTTTTGGTGATGGATTTAGACCGCCCAGACCGATTTTTAAATGTTTTATTGCGTCCGCAATGGAATTCGTGGTTGGTAAAAGGGGGTTATACAATTACTGTTTTCGGATTGTTGGTGACAATTTGGGGAGCAATGACATTACTTCGGCTACGCTCAGCACAGGTCTTCGAAATTAAAACCGGTGAAACTGTTTTATTGTGGATTACCGCAATTTTCGCCATATTGTTGGCCATTTACACAGCTTTCCTGTTTGCACAGGCAAAAGGCCGCGATTTTTGGCAAAGTCCAACCTTGCCGCTGCACATGTTGGTGCACAGTGTTATGGCTGGAACCGCAATTTTTGCAATTGCCTCATTGGTTTTCGGCTTTGAAGACTGGATGACAATTTTAAAAAATACCTTGATTATTGCCTTGGTGGTGAACCTATTTACGCTGGTTACCGAATTGACCATCACACACCCAACAACTTCAGCAAAAATGGTTGTTGAAATGATCACAAAAGGAAGGTATAAAAACTTATTTTGGGGTGTAACGGTTTTAGTTGGGAATATCATTCCTTTAGCCATATTGCTTTTTGATTCAGGAGAATTATGGGTAGCGGTTTCAGGAATTTGTGTATTGGCAGGGATTCTTGTAACAGAGAAAATTTGGGTGGAAGCTCCGCAAAGAGTTCCGTTGGCGTAAAGCCCCCTAACCCCCGAAGGGGGAATTTATAAAAAGTTAAAAAGTAGGGACAGGTCGCGACCTGTCCGTTCTAAAGTTGAAAGTAAAAAGTTAGCAGTGATAATTCAAGAATCGTAAATAGTAAATCAAAAAATCATGGGTTACAAAAAACCATCATTTATAGAAGGAATTGCAGAAAAATTGGGAATCATTCCTAATTTGCATAAAGAAGGCTATCAGGAATTTGATCAGGATATGCGCCATTTTACCGATGAACAAGTTGCGCAGCTTTATGAGAATTTCCCGCCTCCGGAAAAATGGGACAATTGGGTGGAATACAATCCGAAAGTGTGGCCAAAAAAGGAAAAAGTCACTTATCAAATTGTACCAACCACTTGTTTTAACTGTGAAAGTGCCTGCGGATTAACGGCATTTATCGACAAAGAAACACAGGAAGTCAAAAAGTTTGAAGGCAATCCGTACCATCCGGGTAGCAGAGGAAGAAACTGCGCGAAAGGTCCGGCCACAATCAATCAACTGACAGATCCCGACCGCATTTTATTTCCGCTGAAAAGAAAAGGAAAAAGAGGCGAAGGAGCATGGGAACGCGTAAGTTGGGATGAAGTGCTTGACACTATTTCTTTAAGAATCAGAAATGCCATTCTAGAAAATCGCCACAATGAAGTTGCTTACCACGTTGGAAGGCCGGGACATGAAAAATTTATGAATTGGATTTTGCAGGGTTGGGGAATTGATGGACATAATTCACATACCAATATTTGTTCTTCGGGGGCACGTTTTGGATACAATTTATGGTATGGTTACGACAGGCCGTCACCAGATCACGCCGAAGCGAAATTTATATTGCTGATTTCAGCACATTTAGAATCGGGTCATTATTTCAATCCGCACGCGCAACGCATTATTGAAGGGAAAATGAAAGGCGCCAAACTGGCCACGATGGATCCACGTTTATCGAACACAGCGAGTATGTCGGATTATTGGATGCCGTCTTATCCGGGAACGGAAGCTGCCGTTTTGTTGGCGATGGCTTTGTACATTTTGCAAAATAAGCTGTACAATAGAGATTATTTGGAAAATTGGACCAATTGGCAAGAATATTTAAAGGCAAAACACGCAGATAAAGCGATTACTTTTGAAAATTATATTGCTGCAATGATTGAGGAATACCAAGAATTTACGCCTGAATTTGCCGAAAAAGAATCGGGCGTAAAAGCCGATATGATTGTGGAGATTGCACAAAAAATAGGTGAAGCCGGCGAGCGTTTTGCTTCGCACAACTGGCGTGCTGCAGGCGCTTCAAACCTTGGCGGCTGGGCGGTTGCCCGTTGCTTGCATTTTTTGACGGTGCTTACGGGAGCGGTTGGCACGAAAGGAGGAACATCGCCAAATATCTGGAACAAATTTGCGCCAAGCATTCCAAATCCGCCAAAACCACAAAAACAATGGAATGAATTGCATTTCCCAAAAGAATTTCCTTTGTCATTTTTTGAAATGAGCCAATTGTTGCCGCATTTCCTAAAAGAAGGAAGAGGAAAATTGGACGTCTATTTTTCGAGGGTTTTCAATCCGGTTTGGACGTATCCCGATGGATTTACCTGGATGGAAATGTTTATGGATGAAAGCAAATTTGGATTGCATGCGGCTTTAACGCCAACTTGGAATGAAACTGCTTTTCACGCCGATTTTGTGTTGCCGATGGGGTTGGCTTCAGAGCGTCACGACATCAATTCATATGCCACACACGGAGGAACCTGGGTGGCTTTTCGTCAACCAGTGTTGCGGGAAGCTGCGCGAAGAAATGGGAAGCCTGTAGCATTAACCTATGAGGTTAATCCGGGTGAAGTTTGGGAAGAAGATGAATTTTTTATTGAATTAAGCTGGCGAATAGATCCTGATGGAAGCATGGGAATTCGCAAGCATTTTGAATCGCCCTATCGTCCTGGAGAAAAAATAACCATCGACGAATATTACCAGTATATTTTTGAACGCGTTCCGGGCTTGCCGGAAACCGCCAAAAAAGAAGGAATCACTGAATTGGAGTACATGCAAAAATATGGCGCTTTTGAAATTGAGAGCGGAGAATCTTACAAAAAGAATGAAACCTTATTAACCGAAGCGCAACTTAATGGCGCAACAGTGAATGAAAATACACAAGTTATTTCCAAAGACGGAAAAAATATTGGTGTGATGATCAACGGAAAAGCCATGGTTGGTTTTCCAACGCCATCAAGAAAAAACGAGTTTTATTCGCAAACGATGGTCGATTGGAAATGGCCGGAATACGCTACGCCAACCTATATAAAAAGCCATATCCACCTCGACAATTTAGACAAATCAAAAGGAGAATATGTGCTGGTTCCAACATTCAGGTTGCCGGCATTGGTACACACCCGTTCGGGAAATGCAAAATGGCTGGTAGAAATTTCGAACAGAAATCCGATTTGGATGCATCCCGACGATGCAGCAAACTGGGGATTTAAAACGGGTGATTTGGTGAAAATGAATACCGACATTGGCTATTTCATCGATAAAGTTTGGGTAACGCAAAGTATGAAACCCGGCGTTGTTGCATGTTCTCATCATATTGGAAGATGGAGAAGGCCTCAAGATAAAACCGGAAACCGATGGGCCACCAATACGGTGAATATTGAAAGCAATGGAAAAGGAGGATGGAAAATGAACACTATTTCTGGCATAGAACCATTTGAATCAGCTGACAAAGATTCCAAACGAATTTTTTGGAAAGACGGAGGCGTTCATCAAAATATCACACACGCAGTTCATCCCGATCCTATTAGCGGAATGCATTGCTGGCACCAACGGGTTCGCATAGAAAAGCCGGGAAAAGACGAAAATTATGGAGATATTTTTGTGGATACCAATAAATCTCACGAGGTTTATAAAGAATGGATGAAAATGACTCGTCCGGCTCCAGGGCCAAATGGTGAACGCAGGCCAATTTGGTTTGAAAGGGCTTTTAGGCCAGATGCTTCTATGTTTTATCTTAAAGATGAAACTAAAAAAGAAGACTAATAAGGCTGTCTAAAAGGAACTCGTTTTTTACCGCTAGGGACGCTAGGCTTTTAGCGAGGAACGCAAAGTATTGATTTTAAAAATTTAACTCTTTGCGAGCATTGCGCTTTCTTTGCGAACATTGCGGTTAAACAGATTTTTAGTCGACTGTTTGGAAGCAAGCGGCTTATTCTGTGATGAAATGGAAGTGAAATTATTAACATCATTGAAATTAGATTTTGCAAGATTATAATTATTCATTAATCTTGCATTAAGGATTGTCCTTCGACTCCGCTCAGGAGAAACCCATCCTTTTTTTGAGGTTTTTCACCGAAAAAAAGTTTGTAACGAAAAGCCCGACCCGCAGGGGAATGCCTACCAAAAAGGCAGGCAGGTCCACCAAAAAGGCAGGTAAACTCAAAATATTAGTTGAATAAATTTGCTGTTAACAATAGAATTTAGGCATAAAAATTAAAAAAACTTAATTTAAAGTGGAATTTCGTTTTATAATTTCTGTGGGCAGGACAATAGTTTTGGGAATGAATTCTTCTCCCTTTTTTTTAGGATTCATTTCTTTAAACAATAATTTAAGTGCTTTTTTTCCCATTTTATAGCCCGGTTGGTCTACCGTGGAAAGGGAAGGTGAAATTACCGATCCAATAAACCAATTGCTAAAACCGATAATGGAAATTTGGTTGGGTATTTTAACGCCAATTTCATTAAAATAAGCAATGGCACCAACGGCAACAAGATCGGCAACCGCAAAAATACCGTCAATATCTTTATGCTGTCCATAAAGTTTTTTTGCAAATTCATAACCTTCTTCAAAAGTAACGGCTTCACAAGTGTAAACCAATGAGGGGTCATACTTTATTTGGTTGTCTTCAAGGGCTTTTCGGTAACCCAAATACCTGTCAATAGAATTCTGTGGATTTAATGGACCCCTGAAATGACTGATTTTTTTGCAGCCCGACTTAATTAAATGGGTGACCGCATTATAAGCCGATTCCCGGTCATCAATAACTACTTTTGAACAATTTATTATTTTCGAAATTTTATCAAACAAAACCAAGGGTGTTTTGTTGTCAATTACCTTTTGCAGGTGGCTAATGTCATTATTTTCTGTGGCCAGCGACATTAAAATTCCGTCAACTCTTTTATTCAATAATAAGTCTATTTGTTTTTTTTCCAATGCAATTGATTCATTGGACTGCAAAGTGAACACGAGATAGCCTTTTTTTTCAGCTTCTTCAATAATGCCGCTAAGCACTTTCGAAAAAAACTGATGAACTATTGAAGGGATAATTATACCAATTGTTTTGGTTTGCTGTGTTCTTAAATTTACGGCAACAGAATTGGGTGTATAGTGAAGCTCTTCGGCCATGGCAATTACCGAGTCTCTTGTGCTTTTGCTCACATCACTATAACCTTTCAAAGCTTTTGAAACTGCTGTGACTGAAATATTTAGTTTACTCGCGATGTCTTTTAGCGTTATTTGCCTCATTTTACAATTATGAATATAAATCTAAATGTATGCGTTTTAATTTAATTTCAGTAAAAAAATTTAAAAAAGTTAATTTAAAACGAACACCAAAATTTAAGTTAACAAAGTATTTATATAAGGTAATATAAGTGTAAATTTAACCTAAGTTTAACAAAATCGAAATCGATTTCGGAGTTTTCGAAATCGATTTCGGTAAAAATATAAAGTTAATGAAAGATTAATAGGCATAAGTTTATATTAACAAAAAATTAATGATGGTTTTTTGTTGCTCAAACTTAAAAACATCATTGAAAACATTCTTATTAACCAAAATTCAATAAAAAAACAGAAAAGAATGACACAAATTACCTAAATCAAATCACATTATGATGAGACCTGGAAGTAATTTTACGGTTTCAAATTTCTTTTTTATGTGATTAAAATTCATTATTAATACCCAGTAAACATTAACTCAAATGAACAAACATTAATTTAAAAGTATGAAAAAAATGAAGACTAAAGAGTTGTTTAACAATTCTGCCAATTGGCGTTTAAAAATTAGCTTATCCGTTTTTTTACTTGCTATTTCAATTTCCAACATTCAAGCAAGCATTTATACGGAAAACGCTAAGAACTCACCAGAACAGGAAATTACCATTAGCGGTAACGTTAAGGATGAAAGTGGCGCACCATTACCTGGTGTTAACATTTTAATTGTTGGTACTTCCAAAGGAACTCAAACCGATTTTGACGGTAATTATTCAATAAATGCACAAACAGGTTCTGTATTGGCATTCAGTTTTGTTGGTTTTGTCACAAAACAAGTGACTGTTGGCACACAAAGAAAAATAGATATCGTTTTACAGGAAGATGCCAGTAAATTGGATGAAGTTGTGGTAATTGGATATGGTAGCACCCTTAAAAAGGATGCGACCGGAGCTGTAGACGCCATTAATTCTGAAAACTTCAATAAAGGAGCTATCGCTTCTCCAGAGCAATTGTTGCAAGGTAAGTCTGCCGGAGTTCAAATTACGCAAGCAAGCGGCGAGCCAGGAGCAGGAATTAATATTCGTATTAGGGGTACTTCTTCTGTGCGGTCTAACAACAATCCGCTTTTTGTGGTTGACGGCGTTCCATTATCAGGTGACAACTCAACTCCTGGTGGAGCAGATATTGGTTTTGGTTCAAGTGCGGCCAAAAACCCTTTAAACTTTTTAAATCCTAATGACATTAAAAGCATCAGTGTATTAAAAGATGCATCCGCAACGGCCATATATGGTTCAAGGGGCGCAAATGGGGTTGTTATCATCACAACCAAAGACGGTAAGGGAAAAGCAGGAAATCAGTTTGAATTTTCTTCTTCGGTAAGTATTGCAACACCGGCTAAAAAATATGATTTATTAAACAGGGATGAATTTTTAAGCGCGGTTACTCAATTTGGAGGTGATGCAGGAGCTATAGATGAAGGGGCTAATACTGATTGGCAAGACGTTATCACAAGAACTGCGGTCTCTACGGATCAGAACTTATCTTATTCAAGAATTTACAAGGACGGAAATGTTAGAGCATCTGTAGGATATGCCAATTTGCAAGGGGTAATTGAAAAGTCAGATTTAGAGAGAATAACAGGTCGTTTAAATATTGACCAAAGATTGTTAAATGATAAATTAAAATTAAATTTTCAAGCCACTATATCTCGAGTAAATGATCAAGCGGCTGCCGTTAGCGGTAACGCTGGTTTTCAAGGAGATTTATTGGGTGCCGCTTATTCTGCAAATCCAACTTGGCCTTCAGATGTTAATTTTGTGCCCGGAGGCGCAAATTTGAATCCAGCGCAAATGTTGGCATACATTCAAAGTAAAACAGAAACAGATAGGGTACTTTTGAACTTTTCTGCGGACTATGCTTTAACAAAAGATTTAAGTGCCAAAATATCATTAGGCTATGATGATTCACAATCTACAAGAGGAAATGCAGTATCCGGAGATATTACCGGATTTACAAATGGTACAGGAGGCAATGGTAGAGGCGCCATAAACGATATAGATTTGACAAGTAATTTAATGGAGGTGACTTTAAATTATAAAAAGGATTTTGAGAACTCAAAATTAGATGCATTGGCTGGTTATTCTTTTCAAGATTTTAGCAATAAAGGAAGAAATGTGAGCGGTTGGGGATTTTCTTCTAATAATTTAGACCGAATGGTTTCTGACCTTGGAGCTGCTTCTAATTTTCAACAATACGGAATCTTTCAAGGAGGATCTTTTGTTAACAGTTTATTTACTGCGAATGTTAAATCTATAGCTGTAGATACATATAATAATACCGATGAATTGCAATCATTCTTTGGTAGATTAAACTACAGTCTTGCAGATAAATATTTATTCACGGCAACAGTAAGAGCCGATGGTTCTTCAAAATTTGGGGGCAACAATACTTATGGAGTATTTCCTTCAGCTGCCGTTGCTTGGAAAATATCTGAAGAGGATTTTATTCCTGAATCGGTTTCTACATTGAAATTGCGTTTGGGCTGGGGGATTACAGGTAACCAAGATGGTGTTGGATACGGAAACTTTTTAAGAAGGGAACGATTTTCAGGTATTGGCATCAGTAATGATGGCAGTATAACTATTCCGGGAACATCTTCAGTTTCTTTTGCAAACCCCGAATTAAAATGGGAACAAACGGATCAAATTAGTGTTGGTATTGATTTTGGTTTCAACAACGATCGCCTTAATGGTAGCATCGATTTTTACCGAAAAGACACCAAAGATTTCTTGTTGCAAACAACTGCTGCGCAACCATCGCCACAGCCATTTTTCTTTACAAATATCAATGCAGACATTATTAATGAAGGGGTTGAATTCGCGCTTAACTATGACGTGATTCAACAAGAAGACACTAAATGGAATGTTGGATTTAATATTGCCTATAATGACAATAAGGTTGAGAATTTTGACGGATTGGTTCCTTTTGGCCAAATTTTTGGACAAGGGCTTACAGGCGCATTTGCACAACTGTTAGCAGGAGGACAACCTTTATTTTCTTATTATTTAAGAGATTTCCAAGGCTATGATGAAAATGGGCAACAAATAGGAGACGTTCAAAAATTTGTGGGAAAAAGCGCTTTGCCAGACATTAACTTAGGTATTTCTACTTACTTTAGTTACAAAAACTGGGATTTTTCAGCTGCTTTAACAGGACAATATGGACATTATGTGTATAACAACACTGCAAACGCATTCTTCACTGCAGGAAGCATTGGCGGCGGAAGAAATGTTACAAAAGACGTGTTGACTAGTGGTGAAGCAGCTAACAATGCTCCCGATGTTTCTACCCGCTTCTTGGAATCAGCAGATTTCTTAAGATTGCAAAACGTGACTGTCGGACATAATTTCAAATTAAGTGAAGGCAGTTTCTTAAAATCATTGAGACTTTACGCTACAGGACAAAATTTATTTGTAATTACGCCTTATAGCGGTTTAGACCCAGAAGTAAACACCTCCAATGTTTTAAATAACGTACCATCATTTGGTGTTGACTACACGTCTTATCCTACACCAAGAACTTATACATTTGGTTTAAATGCAACATTTTAAAAATATAGAAATTATGAAAAAAAATAAATTTAAATTACATTTTATATGGGCACTAAGTTCATTAGTGTTTGTATTTTCTTGTACAAATTTAGAGATTGACCCTACTGATTCTGTCTTTACTGAAAGTGCCGGTGGAACCTTTGGGGGAGTTTCCAATCCTGAGACCGCTTTAAATAATTTGTACAATAATATTTATGGGCAACTTGGGGACCAGGCTAATTTTTATGCCCTAAATGAGGTTACTTCTGATGAGCTTTTGGTGCCAACACGAGGTACAGACTGGGGAGATAATGGGGTTTGGAGAACGCTTCATGCGCATACTTGGACACCAATTCATGACTTCGTGTTGG